>JAXGTM010000139.1:0-5332 GCA_040774925.1 Atribacterota bacterium
ATCTATCTTTCCTAATCCTGTAATATCATTATCAACTAGAGGAATATTTCCTACCTCATTTTTAATCTTCTCTAAAACATGTGGTAATTCAACAATACCGGCAACTTCCATATCCGGACTTTCTACTACAGCCTCCAGTGCCCCTCTTCCAACATGTCCAAATCCAACTATTAATACTCTATGTTTTTGCATTTTCTTTTCTCCTTACCCTAATATCGTGTCAAATATCATGTATTATTTGTTTATAAAGCTATTCCTTATTTTCTATTTATACTAATATATGTTATTATAAACAAAATTGGCTACTTCTCAACCAGAATGTAAAAAAATCTTCAACTATTTTAAAATAGTCAGTCTTTTAACTCGACATATACCGGATACCAGACGTCGAAGCATACCATCACCCTTGGGAATGGTCAATGATATGGTATCATATATTCCATCGATGCCCATTACTTCCACTGTATGGACCATACTCATTCCAGGGCCGTAATTAACATAAGTAATACTTTTTGAGGCATTAATTTTTAAAATAGCCCCAATTATGGAATCGCTTCCCAGGGCCACCCCTGCCTGCAGAAATAATGGAAACAGCATTATGCTTCTATTTCTTTAAGAAAACTCCCATTAATCCTACCTTTTCAACTCTTTCTCTTATCTTTTGTTTATCTAAACTATAGAGGCCTTTCTCCTTCATCTGTTCAAAGTATACAGACCCGGAAAAGGTATATTTATACATCCGCCCTTCCGGATATTTCATTTTGTTCACAGTACTATTAATAAAATCACCAATACCTAGGGAGTCAGGAAGTTTTAATAACGGTTCTTTATGATAATGACAAATGGCATTATATGCAGCCAGTGAACCGGTTACAATAGCTTCAGTATGGCCAACCATAGCTCCGGACTTCTCTCCTGCACAAAAAAGATTGTCAACATCTCCTTGAGCTTTTAATTCTTCAGAACATTCAGCAAAACCAAAATATCGCATAGAGTTGCCTACTCCCCCTGCAAGAGGGTCTTCATAACGAGCCTTTTCCATCCCCGGTATCATTCTTAATTCTGACAGTGGGAAAAAAGGCGTCATTAGTTTTACCGGACCGGTATCCAGCAAGACTAAATTTTCTAAAAAATCTTTTAAAGCGTACTGCTGGCAAGCCTTCTGGGACAAAATACCGATATCTTCTCTTAACTTTTCCGGTACTTTCACTAAGAAGACTCCTTTCTCCTCCAGTTCAGCCACTATGTCAGGATCTATGGAGTCTTTTGCCAGTTTACAGGAACCACTCATTGCACCTAATTTACCTTCTGGTCGATGCCCATTCCATTGTGTAACTCCCGCTTTGCTTAATAGATCAACTCTGTGTCCAAAAGAATAGCACCTCATAATGCACATACTACAGCCATTCCCATATTTATTGCAATTAGCAGGAACTGCAGTGGTACCAGTCGAATCAATAAAAACATCGCCCTGAAATTCTTTTTCTTCATCCTTACAATAGGCAGAGTCAATTAGACAATTTTTAATTGTTAAATCAGTAATCCTGCACGATAGGTGAATTTCTACTCCTAAATTTTGCAGGTATTCTCTAATAATCGGCTCTACAGTCCAAACATTATATAAGCTGGCATGCTTGTGACCGGGAAAATCAATATTAGTATGTAAGGAGTTTTTATCCAGTAATTCAAAAATAGGATTTCCCAATAATGTCAGTTCTTCTGCAGCAGTATATCTTCCATTGTTTCTGAATATTCCTCCAACCAGTCCGGTACCCAAAAGCATATCTGTCCTCTCCAGCAAAGTGACAGATGCACCCAACTGTCTTGCCACAACAGCTGCGGAACAGCCTGCCCAACCACCACCTATAATTACTATTTTCGGAACTTTTTTTTCCATTTTATTTTACCTCACTTATCTTATTAGGCTATTTTTGTTTCCATTGTTCTATTTTTCAAATATGAAACTACATGCCAGGATACTAAAATTAGTAATAAAATTATTCCACTAACCTCATATGAAATAACATTTGTTAAAAGCAGAAGAGTTGTCACTACAAAAAGAGCACGCTCTACCATGCTTAATTTCTTCAAGAAATAACCTTCAAAGGCAAAGGAAATTAGGATAATTGCAATTAATGTGGTCAAGGTATCAAAAATTATACCTGTTAAAGGTCCAAAAAGTGTTACCCCTTGATTGAACAAAAATACAAATGGAACAATATAGGCGGCAACTGCTAATTTCATTGATTGCCAGGCAACTTTCATACTATTTTCTTCAGCTATTGTAGCTGCCGCAAAAACAGCTAAACATACCGGTGGAGTTAACATGGAGAGAGTACCAAAATAAAAAACAAATAGATGAGCTGTCATTTTTTCAACGCCAAGGTGTACCATAGCTGGGGCAGCTAATATCGCCAGCATAACATAGGCTGCTGTGGTGGGCATTCCCATTCCCAGAATAATACTGGCAACCGCAGTAATAATTGCCAGTAAGAGAAGATTATGACCCGCCAATAATGTTAACATGTGAGAAAAGCTCAATCCCAGCCCGGTATAAGCAACTAAACCAACAATTAGTCCTGCTCCTCCACTAACCGCTACAACTTCAAACATGGATTTACTGGAAGAGAGTAGCATATCAAAAATCATCTCTTTATTCCATATACTTCTTGTTTTTTTATTAAAAAGTGATATTATAACCGCTGCTAATGTGCTTATCACTGCTGACTGCCCTGGTTCCCAGAACAAATAGAATAATGTATATATTAAAATAATGATGGGAACAATATGCATCCAACCTTCTTTAAGTACCTTTTTCAAAGAAGGAACCTGACTTTTGGGAAGTCCCTTAATTCCTCTTTTGACTGCCTGCAAATCAACCTGGATAAATAGAGCAATATAATAAAGTATTGCAGGGATAAGTGCTGCTAATACCACCTGATAATAATGAACACCTAAGAATTCAGCCATAACAAAAGCTGCCGCTCCCATTACAGGGGGCATGATTTGTCCGCCTGTTCCAGCGGCGGCTTCAACAGCACCGGCAAAATAGCTAGGATAACCTGTTTTTTTCATCAACGGGATGGTAATCATTCCCACGGCAGTTACATTGGCTACTGCACTGCCAGAGATAGTACCAAAAAGAGAGCTAGCAATTACTGCTACCTTTGCAGGGCCTCCACGTACAGTTCCCATTAGAGCATACGCCAGATCCATTAAAGTCTCCCCACCCCCTACACGTAAATAAACAATGCCAAAAAGAACAAAAGCAAAAACTATTTCCACTACCACTTTTAGAGGGATTCCTAATAAGAAATCAGCTCCTAAATATAACTGTTGAAAAAGGCGGGTAGGTTTAATATAACTAATCTCTAGTATTCCACCTAATAAATGACCAAACTTTGCATATATCAAGAAAACGCTGACAATACTTACCACTGCTAAGCCGGCTGTCCTTCTTACGCTTTCAAATACTAATATAGTTGCGATAATTCCAAAAACCCATTCAATTGTCTTTATTTTGCCTAAACCCATTAATATCTGCGGATAAAAAATTGTACTATAAAGTCCTACCATAAGAGTAAGAGCAACCAGAATATAATCATACCATTGAGGATTATTCTTGGGTAAATCTTTTCTGGCAGGAACAGTTATAAACAGTAAAGATAATACCAATGACCAGAATATCGAAATAAATTGTTGGTTAAAGAAAGTAATTTTGGCAACATAGTATGGAACATCTAATACAAAAAAAATTGCAGTGAGTGGAATTAAGATGGTTAATAATCTGTGTAGAAATTGTAAGCGAGTGCTATCCTTTTTTTGATTCTCCATTTGAATATACCTCCTGAAAAATAAGGTAAAGAGAATTTTAGTGATTCTCTTTACCTTATTTTTTCTATTGTATTCTACCTATTTTTTAACTCTTCTTCTGTAGCCAATAATTTTTGATTCAAAGCATCTACCTGATCATTCCAAAGTCCGACTTCTTTATAAAATCTGACTACACCTGGATGATAGGGAACACTGGCACCTAAGGAAACCAGGCTTTCTAACTTCACCCTGGCTAATTCAGCTGAAAGTTCCCCTAATTCTGTAAAGTTCTCGTAAACGGCCTTAATCATTTCATATGCCATTTCATCACTAACAGATTCAGGGTTGGCAATTAAAAAGTCTTCAAAATAGAATAGATGAGTGGTTACTTTAATTCCCGTTAAATCAGGTGAAGGTTCAAGAACAACAGGAGATGCCGGGAAAATTGCCCTATATGCTTCAATAGCTTCCGGAGTATGTCTCAGGTCAAGAAAATGGCATCCCCTCTTGGAATCCAATTCTTTTAAAATAGCCTGTCCCGGGGTTGAGGTCCCTGCAATTTCTGCTCTACCATCAATCAACATCTGTATTGCCTCAGACAACCCTGGAACAGTAATCATTTCAACATCGTCTTCACTGAGCCCGAGATTAGCTAGAGCTGCATTCACCTGAAAAATTGCACTGGCATTACCGGTCTGAATACCAGCACACCTCTTGCCAATTAGGTCTTCTGGAATATTCACTATTCCGGCATCTTCTCTGATAACAGGTGAAATGAAGGTTGGTGGTCCACCCATCATTATACGCATGGGGGCAACTTTCAATCCTTTTAGCGGTTCAGCATAATGCATTTCTACTTTCCAGCATTTTTCTGCTTCCCAGTTATGCATTACACCTATTTCAACTTCTCCTAATGCTAATAAGGGTCCAATTTCTGTTGCTCCAGTAGTTGGTTTTACCTTAATATTATATTTTGTATTTTCATTCACCACTTTAGCAATCCCAGCCGTAGCTCCATAAGTTCCGGTTCCCATGGGGTCTGTAGCTATAGTTAAAACCTGGGCAAAACCCTGTAATACAAAGCATGAAAGCAAAGCAACTGTAAATAATGCAGTAAATATTTTTCTTTTTTGTAACATTTTTATCACTCCTTATGTCCTTAATAAATATTTTTATAAATTTTAAGAATAACTTTCTAGTTTAATTTTTAAAATTAATTTTTCACCTCCTTTCTTTACTTTGGAACCCTCTTTTATTTTTCTTATTGTTTATAAAATTAGTAGAACATTTCAAGATAGAGGCAGATATTAATTTACTAAAGTACTTTTTGAAAATTTATTACAATATTTAAATGTCACAAAAGTTTTATACTGACAAAATGTTTACAAAATCCCTGCATATTTACAGGTAATTTCTATTAATCTCACAAGCCCCTGAATAGTCCAGCGGGCTCTCTCTTCAATTAAGTTACCATCATTATCTGTGGTTCCTAATCCTGGTGATACAAAGATATTGCCAT
>JAXGTM010000140.1:0-5324 GCA_040774925.1 Atribacterota bacterium
AATTCATTATACATTGGTCAGGAAGTCAAGGTTCCGTTAAACAATAATGAGATTATAAAAGAGATAAATATTATTTCTGACGGAAAAACTACACTATCTTTCCAGGAAGAAAAATCAAGCTTAAAAGAAATTACTACCAGTTTAAACCAGGAATTTATAGAATCAGTTAAAGAGATAGACTATGTGGTAAAACCTGGAGAAAGTCTATGGACTATTGCACAAGACTATCATGTTTCCTTGAAAGACCTATCACTGGCAAACGACCTGGAAAATGCTGAAAGGCTAGCTATTGGGCAGATTATTAAAATTCCTTTAGGTGATAAACAGGTAGATGATAGAGATAAAGCAAGTCGTGAAGATACAAAAAACCCTCAGGAAAGTTCTATAGAACATATAGTTTTAAATGGTGAAACTATCTCAACTATAGCTCAAAAATACCATACTTCTGTTGATGTAATATGTCAGCTTAATAAGATGACACCAAAAGATTATATCTTTCCTGGACAGAGACTTAAAATAAAAATAAATGAACAAAATTTATCAGAAATAGCCTTAGCCCAACTCCAGGAAAAAGACAAAAATGAAAATAATACTCAGTCTGTTTCCGGGCAGCAACTTGAGTCTGAATCGGTTTTCTATACAGTTAAGCCAGGAGATAGTTTATCAGCTATTGCCAAAGAATACGGTGTATCAATAGAAGGGATTGTGGCAGTAAACTATTTAACAAATAAAGACAGGCTAGTGGTAGGACAGAAATTAAAGATTCCCGCAATTGGTGGTAATAATTTAAAGACAAAAGTAGTAGAGTATACGGTAGTAAAAGGAGATACTCTTTCTAAAATTGCACAGAAATTTAATATAAGAATGTATGACATAATGAGTCTTAATGAACTGCAGAATGTAAACAGGCTTTCTGTTGGTCAGAAATTAAATATTCCTGCATCTGCACAGGCATCAGAACAGGGTACCAGCAGTACATCGGTTACACAATCGTCTAATCAGAGAAAAGATACTGTATACTATGTCAAGAAAGGCGATACCCTCTGGCAAATTTGTCGTCAATTTGATGTCAGTCTACAATCGATTACCAGTGCCAACAATATTACTGAAAATAGCAGACTATCAGTTGGCCAGAAATTGATTATTCCTAATGCACGTAGTGGTGGCTCAAGCTCCTCACCTACTTTTGCCTGGCCCATAAATGGCTTAATTACCTCACACTTTGGTACTAGAACCCTTGGCGGAAGAAGCGATTATCATACTGGTATTGATATTGATGGTCGTACCGGTGCCTCCGTTAGAGCTGCTGAAAGTGGAAAGGTGAGTTTTTGTGGCAATATTAGTGGATATGGTAAAGTAATAATTATTGATCATGCTGGTGGCTACTCTACCGTATATGCACATAATTCATCTAACCTGGTTTCAACAGGGGAAAGTGTACAAAAGGGAGAGGTAATAGCACATGTGGGATCTACCGGTAATGCAACTGGCTCACATCTGCATTTTGAAGTTAGGGTCAATAGCAAGCCAGTTAATCCTCTTAATTACTTACCCTGATCTGATTACTTAGATAGTCAGGAATAATTATTCAAAATTACCTGTCTAGTAAGGTCAGATTTAATTATTTACAATTAACCAACCTTAAAAAATTACAGAAACGTAAGACTTTATTTACTACAAAAATTTATTAATATGCTTCAAATATTTTTTCATTATATATTGCCGTTAAGATAAGAAATTAAAATAAAAGGACTGGAGTTTTAAAGATGGTATCGGAGAGTAATGTAATCAAAGGTAAAAATATTGCTGATGCAATAGAGGAAGAGTTAAAAATAGAGTCAGCAGAGTTTTTTCAAGAAACAAAAATGAAACCAAAATTAGTTGTAGTTATCGTAGGTGAAGACCCGGCTGCTGTATTTTATGTTAGAATGATTGAAAAAAGCTGTCAACGGGTCAATTTTGATTTTGAAAAGTATACTCTTTCCCAGATGACCACAGAAGGTGAATTGATCAATTTGCTAAATCAATTGAATACAGATAAATCTATTCATGGCATAATTATACAAACTCCCCTTCCGAAACATATTAATGAAGATAAAATTCGTGAAACTTTATCACCAAAAAAAGATGTTGATTGTTTTAATCCGGTCAATATGGGTAAACTATCGATGGGTAACCCGGAATTTTTACCCTGTACGCCCTTTGCCGTTTTTGAGATATTAAAAAGAGAAAAGATTGAAGTTGAAGGTAGACATGTTGTTGTTGTTGGGAGAAGTAGCGTAGTTGGCAAACCTCTGGCATTGATATTGCTCTTAAAAAGACCTGGCGCCAATGCTACGGTTACTATCTGTCATTCCAGAACAAAAGATATTGGATCATTTACAAGGAATGGAGATATTGTGGTTGCTGCTGTTGGTTCAGCCAGGCTAATTAAGAGCGAGATGATTAAAAAAGGTGCTGTTGTCATTGATGTTGGTACAAACGAAGAAAAGGGGAAATTAGTAGGTGACGTAGATTTTGAAGAAGTATCTTCAATTGCCTCAAAAATTACACCTGTTCCGGGTGGAGTAGGCCCGGTAACAAACATGATGTTAATGAAAAATACATTACATGCAGCAAGGAAGCAATTTATCATGACAAAAGAATAATTATAGATAAATAAGGTAATCTGATATCTTATTAACTATCATTTTCTTTTTTCATCCTTTTTAATTTTTCTAAATTAATCATTAAGGCAGTTATATCGGAAGGGGTTACCCCGGGTATTCTATTAGCCTGACCCAGAGAAAGGGGTTTAATTTCCGTAAACCTTTGCCTTCCTTCATGAGAAATACCATACATTTTGGAGTAATCCAGGTCAGGTGGGATTTTATAATCCTCATTCTTTTTAAATTTTTTTACCTCTTCCTCCTGTTTCCTTATATAACCTGAATATTTTACCTGGATCTCTACCTGACTAACAATTTCAGAATCTAGTTCAGGCCTATCTGTATCCAATATAAGAGTATTGCTATAGTTTAGATACGGGCGTGTAAGCAAATCTGCCAGTGAAACCTGTTTCTGTATAGCAGGAGAATTGAGATGCTCTAATTTATTATTAGTCTCTTCATTGGGATAAATTTTCAAATTATTAAGTCTTTCAATTTCTTTCTCAATCTCCTCTTTTTTTGCTAAAAACTTCTGGTACCTTGTTTCGGAAATAAGACCATACTTGTAGCCATATGGAGTTAATCTTAAATCGGCATTATCCTGGCGCAGCAACAAGCGGTATTCTGCCAGACCTGTTCTCAAACGGTATGGTTCAGTTACACCTTTGGTAACAAGATCATCTATCTCAACCGCTATATATGCCTCAGAACGGTCAAGGATAAATGGATCCTCATTGTTTAACAGCTGAACAGCATTGATACCGGCAATAAGGCCCTGTTCAGCAGCTTCCTCATATCCTGAAGTGCCATTAATCTGGCCAGCTAAAAACAAACCTCTAATCATCTTTGTTTCTAAAGAATATTTTAGTTGGTAGGGAAGAATTATGTCATATTCAATAGCATACCCATAACGTACTATTTCACATTTTTCCAATCCAGGAGTAGAATGTAAAGCCTCTAGCTGGGCAATTGGGGGGAGACTGGTAAAAAATCCTTGTACATATATCTCTTCGCTGGAAGTACTCTCCGGTTCAAGGAAAAGCTGATGGCTATTATGATGGGGGAATCGTATAATTTTGTCTTCAATGGTAGGGCAATATCTTGCAGCGGTGCTGTCAATGTCATCATTTACCAATATAACCTGATCCAGGTATTTTTCAATAATCTGCTGAGTTTTTATATTTGTTCTGGTTATGAAGACACTGTGTTTATTATAAATTTTCTTTTCTGACTCAAAAGAAAAGGCCAATGGTTCACTGGCGCTTTTTTGCTCATTCAACCCGGAAAAGTTTATACTTCTTCTATGAATTCGTGGAGGAGTAGATGTATTAAATCGAGCTGTTTTAAAACCTAGTTTTTTAAATTGTTTGGCCAGCTCTATAGATGCCAGCTCTCCCGCTCTTCCTGCGCTAAAGCATTTCTTACCTATATAAATTTTACCATCTAAAAAGGTACCTGCAGTTACAATGACAGCAGGTGCATAAATATATATTCCACCTTGGGTGATTATACCTTCAACAGTGTCTCTTTTTATCAATATTTGACAAACCATCTCCTGAAGTAAAGTCAAATTTGGTTCATTTTCAATAGTTTTAATCATCTCTGTTACATACTTATTTTTGTCAACCTGTGCCCTTAAAGCCCACATTGCCGGTCCTTTACTAGTGTTAAGCATTCGAATATGCAAAGTGGTTTTATCAGTATTAATTGCCAACTCTCCACCCAATGCATCAATTTCTCTGGCTACATGTCCCTTTCCTGGTCCGCCAATAGCAGGGTTACAAGGTAAAAGTGCAATATTATCAATATTAGAAGTGATTAGCAAAGTTTTAGAGCCGCGGCGGGCTGATGCCAGAGCTGCTTCACACCCCGCATGTCCAGCTCCAACAACAATAACATCATAATCATAATGTGAAATTAACAATAAATCATCCTCATAAAATCTTATTGTTTTAATAAAAAAAAGATAACATATTTTTAATTATTTTGCACTTCTTTTAGTATAATATTTTAAAAACTCAAATTTATATTCATTATGTTGTCTAAAACATTTTTAAATATGGAATAACAAGAAATAGAATGGTTTATTTAAAGGAGATATTGAATGTACTGGTATATAGAAGCATTAAAAAAATTTGCCGTCTTTAACGGCAGAGCTAGAAGGAAAGAATACTGGATGTTCTATCTGATGAGCATCATTGTTGCATTTGTAATAGCATTTTTAGAGATTATTTTCAGGACACCTGGGATAATAAGTAAAATTTATCCATTTGCTATGGTAATACCCAATCTATCTGTATCAGTAAGACGGCTTCATGATACCGACAGAAGTGGTTGGTGGTTTTTCATAAATCTGGTTCCTGTGATTGGTTCAATATTCTTCCTCTTGTTCACTATCGAAGACAGCACTCCTGGAGATAACCGATATGGCCCAAACCCAAAAGAAGAGAACATGGAAATTGACAACAAAATTCCAATAGATAAGAAGAGGTGTCCTGAATGTAAAGAGTTAATTAAAAAGGATGAGCGAATCTGTCCAAATTGCAAGTATGAGTTTTTCAAAATCCCAAAGACAGTAGAAGAAGAGATTGAAGAATTTGAAGAAAAACAGAAGAAAAACTCACTTAAAGATCTTTATGATGATGAAATAATTTAATCTATTTTAAAATCAGTCCT
>JAXGTM010000141.1:0-5245 GCA_040774925.1 Atribacterota bacterium
CTGCCCCGTAAAGGCATCCTGGATCTTGAACCCTACATTCCAGGCAAACCCATCGAAGAGGTACAAAAGGAACTGGGACTTACCGAAGTAGTAAAACTCGCCTCAAATGAGACATCTATTGGCCCATCACCTTTAGCTTTAGAGGCAATCAAACAGGATTTAGATAATATCAACTTCTATCCAGAGGGGACAAGTAGAGTATTAAGAGAGAAATTAGCTGAAAGACTCAATGTTACCCCTGATATGATCATCACAGGTAACGGTGCAGATGACCTTATCGATATTATCGCTATGGCCTTCTTAAATGAAGGTGAAGAGGTAATCACAAGTGAAACAACCTTCCCTGCCTACAGTACTGCCACCCGTATAATGGGAGGAGAATTTATCACCGTTAACCTAAAAGACTATCACTTCGACTTAGATGCTATAGCAGAGAGAATAACTTCCAAAACAAAGATAATCTACTTCTGTAATCCCAACAACCCCACAGGTACTATCGTAAAAAAAGATGCATTACAGAAGCTAATAGATAAACTTCCAGAGGATGTAATATTAGTATCTGATGAGGCCTACTATGACTATGTAGAAGATAACGAATACCCTGACAGCCTCTCCTATGTACTTGAGGGTAAAAATGTAATCATCTTACGTACCTTCTCTAAAATTGCAGGTATAGCAGGCGTGAGAGTAGGCTATGCTATTGCTAAAGAAGAGCTGATAGGATACCTAAGAAGAGTAGCCAATCCATTTACCACCAATCGTCTTGCTCAGGTAGCAGCACTTGCCTCTTTAGATGACAAAGAACACTACAACAAAGTATTACAGGTAAACAGATAAGGTAAAAGATATCTCTATCAAGAATTAGATAAACTAAGACTATTCTATCTACCTACAGAGACCAACTTCATCTTCATAGACTTAAAACAGGACAGCCAGTCCTTCTTTGAAAAGGCCTTAAGAAAAGGAGTCATCATAAGACCTGGTAAGATGTACGGAACTCCTACCTTTATCAGAGTAACTATTGGAACACAATATGAGAACGAAAAGTTCATCAAAGCTTTAAAAGAAATAATCACATAAGCAAGAGAGGAGATATAGATTTGAGAAAATTATTGACCGGTAATGAAGCAGTAGCCCAGGGAGCATTAGAGGCAGGAGTAGATGTAGTTGCCGGATATCCCGGGACTCCTTCAACAGAAGTTATCTTAAACCTCCTGGCAAAAAGAGAGGAATTAGGTATTCACATTGAATGGAGTGTAAATGAGAAAGTAGCTTTTGAAATTGCCGCTGGTGCAGCATGGGTTGGCAAAAGAGCTCTGGTTACCATGAAAATGTCCGGATTGAACGTTGCAGCTGACTCTCTTGCATCTATAGCTTACAGTGGATGTAATGGAGGACTTGTTATTTTTGTAGCTGATGACCCAGGCGCTAATGCTGGTATGCCAGAGCAGGATTCGAGATATTATGCTAAATCTATGGTAGTGCCTTTATTAGACCTTTCATCACAACAAGAATGTTTAGAGTATATGAAGATTGCCTTTGAAATTTCTGAAAAGATTAAAGGTCCTATCATAATCAGAACAACAACTGAAATTGCTCATGTTGCCTCTAATGTAGAAATAAACGAAAATTTTAGGAGAGAGACTGAAAAAAAAGATGCTTATTTTGAGAGGAATATAGAAAAATATACCAAAGCAGCTTCCTCCTGGTGCATAAACCAGCATCAGGATGCCATAGATAGACTTACAAAAGCTTTAAATTTGATTGAAAGTGATGAATACAAGAATAAATATAAAGTAAATGAGTATCATGAAGAACCAGAAAGTAAATACGGGGTTATCTATGGAGGAGCTGTAGAGGGAAATTTCTTTGAAGCACTGCGAACTTATAATGAAAGAGTTAGCTGGTTAAAAATTGGTCTGGTACATCCTCTGCCGGAAGATTTAATCAGAGCATTTTTAGAAAACCGAAATTTAGAAAAAATTCTTGTTTTAGAAGAACTCGACCCATTTATCGAAACAGAAGTATATAGAATTGCCTACCTTTTAAATAAAAAAGTTGAGATACTTGGTAAGCAGGACAAGAGTTTGCCATTTACAGGAAACTATTCTTATATGCTTATCAAAAATGCTCTGGGAAAAATGTTTGGAATTGATTCAAAAGAGGATGGTACTAAAGAAACAAGACAATCTATTACAGACGAAGCTCAAGATTTAATAGTAAATAGACCCACCTCTTTTTGTACAGGATGCCCACACCGTGGCACCTATTATGCCCTTAATAAAGCCATAAGAAACTTAAAATATAAGAAGGATGATGTTGTTGTTCACGGAGATATAGGATGTACTATATTAGGAATGAATAAGCCCTTTGAGAGCTGTTGGACAGAGGTAGCGATGGGAGCGAGTATTGGTATGGCTCAAGGTTTTAAATGGGGTGGATATGAAAAACCAGTTGTTGCTGCTATTGGTGATTCAACCTTTTTCCATGCGGGCATACCTCCATTAATAAATGCTGTACATCAAAAAGCACATATATGTATTATTATTCTGGATAACGGTTGGACTGCTATGACAGGCTTTGAAGAAAATCCTGGTACAAACTATTTGAAGGCCACCCATACAAAGAGGGTTGATTTGATTGATATCTGTAAGGGCTGTGGTGTTGAAAAGATTGAAATTATAGACCCGTACAAACCTGATGAAGCGATAAAAGTCTTTGAAGAGGCGATTAAATATCAGGGTGTATCAGTAATAGTATCCAGACAGGAATGTGCTCTGCAAGCTCAAAGGAGAAAAATTAATTTACCAAAATATAGAGTAGATGTTGAAAAATGTACCGGTTGTCAGATTTGTTTAAATCTACTAGCCTGTCCGGAGATGGTCTTCCATCCTAAAACTGAAGACCATAAAGCATATATGGAGATTAGTGTGGATTGTTTTGGATGCGGATTATGTCTGCATACCTGTCCAACAGGAGCAATTGAGGTGATAAAAGATGGAGAATAATATATATTTAGTAGGAGTTGGCGGTCAAGGTGTAATTAGTCTGGGTCAGATTATTGCAGCTTATGCTATTCATGAAGGACAAAAAGTAAAGCTTTTTAAAAAAGTCGGTATGGCTCAAAGAGGAGGTTCAACTCTTTGTGAAATCAGAATAGGAGATGTACCGGGTTCTAGAATTCCACCTCTCTCTTCTGATTTGGTGTTAGGTATGGAGATGGCTGAAGCCCTGAAAGGACTACAGTTTATTAAACCAGGTGGAACGGCTATACTAAATAGCAACAAAGTGTATCCAATTCATATTATGACACATCCTGAGAAATATCCTGCTGAAGAAGTTATAGAAGAGCTATTTAAAAAAGCCAAAGCAAAAGTACTATGGCTTGATGCAAAAAAAATTGCAACTGATATTGGTCTGCCGATTGCAGAAAACATTGTAATGCTTGGCGCAATTACTTACATTCTTTCCTTTAATCAGGATGATATGATAGAAGTATTAAAGAAGAGTGTCCCTAAAGAAATAGAAAAAAATATAAATGCTTTTCTTTCAGGATATAAGATAGCAGAAGGAAGTTTAGTATGAAGAAATTATTTTACCCATCTTCAGTAGCGGTTTTTGCCTCTATGAAAGAGGGTAAAACTGGCTATGAAATAATTAAGAATATGGTTGAAGGTGGTTATACGGGAAAGATTTTTCCAGTTAGCCATGGCGTCACAGATGATATTTTTCAACTAAAAGTTTATTCTGATTACCAGGATCTGGACATTGATTTAGCAATTATAGCAATACCAGAAATGCATATCCCTCAACTTTTAGAAAACCTGGGTAAGAAGGGAGTCTCAATGATAGTTGTTATCTCAGCAGGATTTTCTGAAGTTGGTAATACTGAAGGAGAAGATACGATTAAGGAAATTGCCAGAAAATACCAGATGAGAATAGTAGGTCCTAACTGTGCGGGAATAATGAATACTGAAAATAAGCTATTTGCCAGTATTGAAGTTCCTGCTTTACCTGGAAACACTGCTTTTATTACTCAAAGTGGAGCTCTCGGTGGAGTTGTTTTGATGATGGCTGAAGAGCTAAATTTTGGGTTTTCAAAATTTGTGAGCTTTGGAAATAGGTGTGATATAGGAGAAGTTGATTTACTAAAATATCTCGAAGATGACCCTCAGACTAAAGTTATTGCTCTTTATATAGAGGGATTACAAAAAGGAAGGGAATTCTTAGCACAGGCAAGTAAAACTATCTTAAAGAAACCTATTGTAGCAATTAAAGCAGGTAAAAGTAAAGCAGGAATGAGAGCAACATCTTCTCATACAGGTTCTCTGGCTGGCGAAGACAATATATTTGATGCTGCATTTCGGCAAGCAGGGATTTTAAGGGTTGAAGGCGTAGAAGAGATGTTTGATCTTTGCCGAGCACTAAACTATTATCCAAAGATTGAAGGTAATCGTGTTGGAGTAATTACCAATTCAGGTGGGCCGGCTGTTTTAACTGTTGACAAGATAGAAGAAGTGGGTTTAAATGTCTCTGAACCTTCAAATGCCCTAAAGAAAAGATTAGCTGATATACTTCCCCCACATGTTTCATTAGGCAATCCATTTGATTTGCTGGCATATGGTGAAGCTGATACTTTTAGCAAAGTAAGTAAAATTATTGCAACAGAATATGATGCAATAATTGCCATATTTGTTCCAACTTCTTATATGGATTCGACCAGTATTGCTGAAGCACTGGGTAAAGTAAAGCAAGAAATAGAAATACCCATTTTTGCCAGTTTTATGGCAGGTAGATTGGTAAAAGAGGCGATAGATGTATTAGAAAGCTATGGTATTCCCAATTATAATACAGGAGAAAGATGTGCCAAAGTTATTCAAAAGATTTATCAGCATTCCATGCATCTTAAAGGTCACTAGTGGTAAAAAGTGGACAAAAAATGGTATAATAAAAAAATTGGTAATGGTTTATTGGTTTTGAAATTTAAGGAGCAAAAATGCACATACTTATAGAAAAAGCTCTAGCAGAGCAGAGGTCTTTGCTTGAGACAGAGGCAAAGGAATTATTGCAGGAATATAATCTCCCGGTTCCTGCCTTCAAATTGATCAAAGATGAGAAAGAGATTACAGATATAGAAAAAGAGATAGGATATCCTATCGTAATGAAGATAGTATCACCTGATATTATTCACAAATCAGAGGCAGGAGGTGTTAAAGTCGGTATAAAAGACAAACAATCAGCAATC
>JAXGTM010000142.1:0-5201 GCA_040774925.1 Atribacterota bacterium
TGCCTTTTGCTTTGTCAAACGGATCTAAAATCATCTTTTTAGCAGTTTCGTAATTTTTACCAAAGGCTGATTTGAAATTACGATATAAATCTCTAGCCTGTCCAGAAAAACCGGTAATATCATTCATCTCATCAACAACTACCGGGTCGACTATATAAGCTGGTATGCGATAGTCCCGAGAAAAATCGAAGGCGAGTATAGCTCCTAGATTAGAGGCATGTTCTCCATAAATTCCTTTGCTGAGATGATTGACCATTTTCCGGTTAACCTTATAAGTTCCGCTAACTAAAGGCTTTAAGAGCCCACCTCTTCCAACAACAGCATTAATAGAATTGAGATCAATAGATTTATTTTTTAAAAAATCAAGTATTGTTTTTTTTCTGTACTCATATTGCTCAATAATACTTTTATATTGTTGTAAGTCAGTGTTTGAATGAATTATATTTTCATAAAATAAAATTTTTTCATTTTTATATAATGACAATTTCGTTGATGTTGACCCAGGATTTAAAACCAATATATGAAAGTATTTTTCCAAATTATTCTCCCTAAAATGTATTGTTATTTTTCTTTATTGTTCATTAGAATACCAAGAGCAATGGATCTAACTTTAGATATTGGGCTATCGGAACGAGATACAAGAATAACCGGAGCAGCAGTACCCAATACAACACCAGCTGGTTCAGCATCTCCCAAATAAACTAAGCCTTTGGAAAAAATGTTTCCAGTTTCTATTTCCGGCACTACTACTGCATCAACTTCACCACTAACCGGAGAATTGATGCCTTTGTGTAAAGCCGCTTCTTTTGAAATTGCATTATCAAAAGCTAATGGACCATCAACAATTCCTCCATTAATTTGACCCCTTTCAGCCATCTTAGATAAGCAAGCTGCATCAACACTGGCTTTCATGTTGGGGTTAACTACTTCTACTGCAGCAAGTAATGCTATTTTGGGATTAGTTATTTCAAGGCAATGACAAAAATCAATAATATTTTGCACTATCTGAACTTTTTGTTCTAAACTAGGTGCAATATTCATTGCGCCATCAGTTACGGTAAGTAATTTTCCATATTTTTTTAGTTTTAAGACATAAGCATGGCTCAGAAGTTTTTGTGTTCTTAATCCGCTTTCTTTATCTAAGACTGCTCTCAATATCCTATCAGAGCCTAGCATTCCTTTCATCAATAATTCTGCTTTCTTTTCTCTAATGAGTTTTACCGCAATTTTGGCAGCCTCGCTTTTATCCAATTCATTAATTATTTCATAATCTAAGTGATTTATATTTAGCTTTTTACATACCTTAATTGTTTCATCTTCATTACCAACTAAAATTCCGTTAACTAGTCCCATCTTTCTTGCAGTTTCAATTGCAATCATCACATCTTCAGCCTGTGATACTGCAACAGAAATCGTTTTTGGACCAAATTGTATTGCCCTTTCAATTACCTCTTCAAAAGTTTTTAACATTTTAATCGACCTCTTTCTTAATAAAAGTAAGAAATCTAAATGCAAATTAACTAAAAATTTTTTATATAAAGTTTCTATTTGTATATTTTTGCTACTTCTTCACCAGTCAATACTCTTAAAGCTCCCATTGCCAGAGCTTTCATTTCATCACTGCCAGGATATACTATGACCGGAGCAATAAATTCTACCCTTTCTTTAATCCAGTTTACAAATGTCATTCCCAGGGCTCCTCTATCTCCTGCGCCATTTCCAGTAATTACGATTCTGTCAACTTTACCTTTTAATACGGTTGACATCTCACCAATACTTTTAGATATTTGATAAGCCATCGCTTTATATATTAATTCAGCCTCTTGATTACCATTTAATATCATTTCTTCGACTTCCAGTATGTTGTTTGTACCCAGGTATGCAACAACCCCACCTCTACCCATTACTTTGCTTTTCATATCCTGAAGAGTGTATTTACCCGAAAAACATAGATTTATAAGTTCAAGAATAGGTAAACTACCTGATCTTTCTGAAGAAAAAGGACCCTCACTGCTAGCGTTATTAACATCAATCATTTTACCTTTTTTGTGTGCGCTGACTGAAATTCCTCCACCTATATGTACTACGACTAGATTTATTTCAGTATAGGGCTTACTTATATCTTTTGCTGCTCTTTTTGCGGCTGCTTTTAAACTCAATGCGTGTGAAAGGCTTTCTCTTTTTATTTCAGGAAGTCCAGATATCCTTGCTATATCTTCCATTTCATCAACCGCTACGGGATCTACTATAAAAGAAGGTATTCCATTTTTTTTTGCTAGTTGAAAGGCTATTTCAGCTGCGAGGTTAGAAGCATGCTCAACTCTTGGCCTATATCTAAGCTCTTCTAACATTTTTTCGTTAATAAAATATGTACCGCTAGTTAAAGGACTTAAAACTCCACCCCGTGCAACCACTGCATGAAAACTTTTAAATAATATTTTATGTTGCTCCAACGTTTCAATTATTATTTGTTTTCTAAATTCTAATTGATCTATAAGCTTAGTGTATTCCTTTAATTGCTCAAAACTATGACGAATGGTTTTAGCAAAAATTTCGTTCTCTCCTTCAAAAATTGAGATAGCAGTAGAAGTTGAGCCCGGGTTTATAACTAATATATTGTAATTATTTTTTTTAACCACCTATTCCTCCGAATTTAGAATCTAATTATTTAATAAGCAATTTTTATGCCAGATGTGTTTCTATTTTTAAAAAACTGTTCTTTATAAATATATTTTGCTTTTCATTTCTGTTAATTGTTGTTTAATTTTTTTAATATTTTGGTAGTTGTACTGGGGTTGGCGAGAGAATATGACAATACTTGAAAGATAGATTCAATTTTATGCAAATAATTGCAAATATTTGCAAATTATAATAGTTGGGATATTAGGAGTAGTTTATTGATTTTTCACTTTATCTAGAGAATTCTTTTATTTTTTTAATTTTATATTTTTTAATTTTATAATACAAAGTTCTCAGGCTTATTCCTAAATAATTTGCAGAACTTTGGTAATGTCCATTAAACATATTTAATGCTTTTATTATAGCTTCTTTTTCAGTTTCATCCTTAATATTGTATAGTTCTCCTGTATAATTGCTTATTTCAGTTATCTTATAATTATCAGTGGTGTCCGATTTTTTCAACTCTTTATTAGATATATTGACAAAATCTGGTAAATGGATTCTTTTAAGAATATCTTCATTCACTTTCATATTTATTATTGCTCTTTCTATGACATTCTCTAATTCTCTTATATTTCCTGGCCAGGAATAGAGCAGAAGTGATTCTATCACTCCTTCAGAAATATCCCTTATATTTCTTCCAAATTCTTGATTACATTTTCGAATAATATTTTGAACAAGTAATGGTATATCTTCTTTTCTTTCTCTCAGCGGAGGCATCATAATAGGTACAACATACAGCCTATAATATAAGTCTTCTCTAAACTGTCCCTTTTTTACTGCTTCAATCAGATTCGTATTGGTAGCTGAAATTATCCTTACATCTATGTATTTTGGCTCACTGCTTCCAACCCTTATAATTTCCTTTTCCTGTAAAACTCTTAATATTTTTGATTGTAAATTCAAACTCATCATGCCGATTTCATCTAGAAAGATAGTACCCTGGTCTGCTTCTTCAAAAAGACCCTTGCGTCCCTTTTTATTTGCTCCGGTAAATGCGCCGCCTTCATATCCAAAAAGTTCACTTTCTAATAGAGAATCTGTTAATGCTGAACAATTGACTCTGATAAACTGTTTATTTTTTCTTTTACTATAATTATGTATAGCATGAGCAAAAAGTTCCTTTCCTGTGCCACTTTCTCCATAAAGGAATATAGTAGCAGGCGTATTCGCTGCTTTGATTGCCTGTTCTTTTGCAATTGTCATTGTTCTGCTTTTTCCTATTATGTCATCAAAAGTATATTTAGCTTCAAGATGTCGAACCCTCTTTTTAATCTGGTTTAATTCTTCTGTTAAACTTCTAATTTCTGAAAGGTCATGAATTACTGCAACACTCCCTTTCAATATACCATCTACAATGACCGGTGCAACATTAACTAATACTTCTTTTTTATTAGGGCCAACCCTCATTTTAACTCCATGAACCGGCTGTCTCGTTTTCAATACTTTCATATGCATACTTTCCCCTTCGGCTATATCTACATTATAAGACTTGCCAATAACATCTTTTTCTGTTAGCCCAATCAATTTAGTATATGCTTCATTAACTATTGTATGGATACCCTTTTCGTTAACTACTGAAATTGCATCGCCAGTAGAATTTATTATTGCTTTTAAGGTACCAAGGATCTCTTTTTGCTTAAATATTTCTTTTAAAAGAGTCTTTGTAATAACATTATTTTTTTTGTTTTCCATTTGTTTTATCACCATTTTTATTCAACATCTTCCTGGCATGTTCAATACTAATGGAGCCATACTTTTCGCCATCAATCATTCGGGCAATTTCATAAAGTTGTTCATCATTAAACAATTTCTTGATATTTATTTTAGTTTTTTCCTCTGAAGAAAATTTACTAATATATAAATGTTGAGTAGCCTTAACGGCAATCTGGGGTAAATGCGTAACGGTAATTACCTGATTTTCAGAAGCAATTTTTTCCAATTTTTGTGCTATAGCCTCACCCAACCGAGCACCAACTCCACTATCAATCTCATCAAATATCATTGTGGGGATTTGCTCCATTTTACTCAAAACAGACTTCAAACCAAGCATAATCCTTGAGATTTCCCCACCTGAAACTATCTCATTTAAAGGTTTTAATTTTTCACCGGTGTTAGTAGAAATAAAAAATTCTATTTTATCAATACCATTTTGAGTAAGCTCTACTATTTTTTCTTCAATTTTTAGTCCTTCCTGTACTTCATTATAACCAAAATTAATAGCAAAATCACAATTTTTCATGTTTAAATCCACAAGTTCTGAAAGGATATCCTGCTCTAGGTTCTTTGCGATTAATTTTCGTTGCTCACTTAATTCCAAAGCCAGATTGAGCAGAATTTTCTCAATATCTTTAATCTCTTTCTCCAACTTACCTATTTCAAATTGAGAATTTTCCATATCATTTAATTGTTCTAAAAGGTGATGCTGGTGATTAAGAATACTATCAATATTGGGACCATACTTATACTTTAAATGATTAATTAGATTCAGACGTTCCTCTGCTTCTTGTAATTGATAAACA
>JAXGTM010000143.1:0-5191 GCA_040774925.1 Atribacterota bacterium
CATAAACATGTTAAATATATGGAAGCGATGCAATTTATTGCCTGGCTGACTTCAGTAGAAGGACAGAAAATAATTGGAGAATTTAAAGCACATGGTGAGGTATTATTCTTTCCCGATGCCAAATAGATTTGGGAAAATTAGTAGTAGTTAATCAAAATAAACAAAATTAAGATGTTTCGGGGAGATTTTATTGTTCTCCCTGAAACATCTTAGATGATTTCGAAAACAGATTAGGAGATTTTTTTGAGTTTTATTATTGAAGGATTACAAAAAGCTTTTACTCTCATAATTTCTTTCGATCAAGAGATTTTCCGCATAGTTTTATTATCACTAAAAGTATCCTCTATTGCCATCCTCTTTGCTTCTATCCTGGGTGTTCCAATAGGTTTTTTGATAGGGTCCAAAAGTTTTTGGGGTAAACAATTTGTCGTTGTTTTACTAAATAATGCTTTAGCTATACCAACGGTAGTTATTGGAATACTGGTTTATTCTCTGATATCACGAGTAGGACCACTCGGTTATTTTGGATTATTGTATACCCCAACGGCTGTTATTATTGGGCAGCTCGTACTCTCATTACCTATCATTGTTGCTTTAACACATTCTGCTATACAGGGTATTGACATCAAAGTGAGACATACTGCCTTAACTTTAGGTGCAACGGAAGTACAAGCAGCCCTTGCAGTAATAAGTGAAGCTAGATATGCTGTTATGTCTGCAGTCATTGCTGGATTTGGTAGAAATATTGCCGAAGTGGGGGCTGCAATGATGTTGGGAGGAAATATAAAGGGCTCAACCAGGACTATGACAACCGCCATTACCCTGGAAACATCAAAGGGAGAATATGGATTTGGCATTGCTCTAGGAGTTATTCTCTTGTTTATTTCATTGAGTATTAATATTTTATTAAGTTATTTCCAGAGTAAAAGAGAATAAATTGTAAAATGAATAAAAAAAATTTGCTTCAAATTGAAAAAGTCAAGAAAAGATATAATGACAGAGTGGTTCTGGATATTGAATCATTATCTTTTGAGAAAGGCAAAGTCTATGCAGTTGTAGGTCCAAATGGTTCAGGTAAAACAACATTAATAAATATATTAAGCCTATTGGATAAACCAAATGAAGGTAGAATCTTGTTTAATGGTAACGATATCTGGCAAAATCCAAAACAAAATATCCTGGCTATCAGAAGAAAGATGACTCTTGTTCATCAAAAACCTTTTTTATTTCAAACAACTGTGTTTAACAATATTGCCTATGGCTTAAGAATCAGGGGTTCTTCTATTCAACAAAATGAAGAATATATCCACAAGGCATTGGATATGGTTGGTCTAACAGGTTTTGAAAATAGAAATGCCCTTCAACTCTCAGGAGGTGAGGCGCAAAGAGTAGTAATTGCCAGAGCGCTGGCAATTGAACCAGAAATTCTATTTTTAGATGAGCCGACTGCTAATATAGATTTAAGACATATTGATGTTATTGAAAGAATAATTAGAAAAATAAATCGAGAAATGAAGACTACGGTAATTTTTAATACGCATGATCTGTCACAAGCGTATCGTTTGTCTGATAGTATAATTTCCTTACTTGATGGGAAAATTGTTCCCCATGTACCAGAAAATATTTTCAGAGGTAAAATTGTTCATGAAAATGATTTGCAATGGATTGAGATTACAGACAGTATAAAATTTTCAATTCTTACCAAAAAGAAAGGAATGGTTTATATTTTTATTGATCCTGAAGATATAATTGTGTCCTGTGCCCAATTCTCCTCCAGTGCACAGAATTCATTTGTTGGAAAAATAATCAGAATTTACGAACAGAACCATTTGATCAGATTGATTGTAGATATTGGAGTTCACCTGGCATGTATTTTGACCAAAGAATCTTTTCGTGAAATGAACCTCAATATAGGCAGGCAGGTCTGCGCTACCTTCAATGCTTCTGCAGTGAAATTCTATTAGGTCTGTGTAGGTCTTTCTATAAAATCTTCCAGAATAAAACCATATAAAACTCATGAATATATAAAAATAAAATCCTTTAAGTTCAATACAAAAGACTTGCTGGTACCATGAGAGATTTTGGCATACTTTTTACTCTGTCAATCGGTTGTAGTTATACATAATCTGTTCTTGATCTATTATGGTTTCTCATCATAATAATCTGAGCAATATTGATTTAAATAAAAATAGAGAGAAGATTTTAATCTTCTCTCTATTTTTCTTGGTATGTCTAAGTCAGTTTATTTACCAGCAATTTCTTCCTCTAAACCCACTACCTGGGTTTGAATTAAATTTACCCATCCCTGAGCCAAATCTCTGCATCTGAAAACCCTGTCTGCAATTTTCCAGCTGTTCAGGAGTAAGAATTTCTTTTACCTTCTCCTGTTTCTCAAATGCTTTCATTCTGATTTCTAATTGTAGTTTAGAAATCTCCTCAAATTTTGCTTTTACCTGATTTAAATCTGCGTCAGACGATAACCTTAATTCTCTTAGTTCCAATTGTTTGGTTTGAATCTGCTGCCTGAGTTCTAAAGTCTCTTTCTGGAAGGTAAGCAGCATTTCTCTAATTTGAGCCATCTGCTCGGAAGATAGTTCAAGGTTTCTCATTCCTCTGTAATTATCTCCTTGATTGAATCCAAATCGTTCTGAGGGATGCTGGTTCTGTCCTTGATGAAAGGGCATACCTTGCTTTCCGGCAAAATTTCCTCGTCCCCGGGCATCAGCAAAT
This sequence comes from Atribacterota bacterium, assembly GCA_040774925.1. Lineage (GTDB taxonomy): Bacteria > Atribacterota > Phoenicimicrobiia > Phoenicimicrobiales > Stramentimicrobiaceae > Stramentimicrobium. Next base: position 2,731 of record JAXGTM010000143.1, read on the forward strand.
GATGCTGTGCTCAATACCATTAATGCTACTGCTATTATTAGTGTTAAAAAGATAACTTTCTTTTTCATCAGTTTTACTCCTTCTTTATTTTTATGAAAATTTTTGTCATCACCTATATATACGTAAAAGTGCGTTCGTTTATTTCAATTATTTCAAAAATTGTAAATTAATTTTTAAAAAGGCAGAGTACGGGCTCATTCCTGAATGTTCTCTAAATCCTTTTTGAGTAATATATCCATAATAACTCCCATAACAATTATGATCACTAGAGTTAATACAAAACGTACTATGGTAAAGGCCCCTCCCAGGAATTTTATTTCTACTAAAAGCTGAGGTATCTTCAGAGCAGCCCAGGAGCCTAAAAATATTACAGTATTGGTAATACTTGCCCCTTTTTGTAATAGGGAAGCAGCTAAAGGAAAGGCGACATATAAAGGTCCGGTAGGAAGAGTCCCCATTAAAAAAGATATCAAAACTCCTTTCACGCCGGAGCTGGCTCCCAGCCATTTCTGTATCTTATCTCTAGGAATCCACACCTCTATCAATCCCATTAAAAGAAAGACAGCAGGCATTATTATAGCCATCTCTTTGCCATAGGAAATGGTTACTGCAATCGTTCTCTGTGCTATACTGGGGAGCCATACCATTAAAAAAAGGTAAATAATTCCCAGTAAAATGGGTGTTCTGAATTGTTTTAAAGTGGTCATTTTAAGATCACCCCCATCAATACTGCAATAATTAAAGCTCCTATTAAACTAAAAGAATTGCGTAAAAATGTAAATTTTTTGCCTAATGATTTTACTTCCATTGGAACGGTTACCAGACCGACCATGACCAGTGTGGTTATAAAGGCTGATATAGTCATAATAGTTGCTCCTGAACGTAGCAAGGAGCCAGCCAGGGGAAAGGCAACCAATGATGGTATAAAGGTAACGGCACCTATTAATGCGGCGAGCAAGGTTGCCCAGTACCCCGCCTCAGCTCCAATCAGTTTGGAGATGGTCTCGGGAGTCAGGGTCCCCAAAATTAGGCCTACAATACCCAATATGGTTAATAGGCTTGGTGCTGTTTTCATAAATGCTTTCCCTGCAATAAGGAAAGACTTTTTTGTTTTCTCACGACTATTCCATAAAGATAGAACTAAACAGACTATCAATATGCTATAAATAACAATAATTGTAGTCATGCTGTATTATCATTTCTCCTTTTTGTATTTATTTAAATATCCATTGATATAGTATTTTAAGTATTCTTAATTGGTATAAGTCAATTCTATTCTTCTTCTTAATTCTTTAGCTTTATTTTTTTAAATCAAACATTTAATACTTACTTTCCCTTTTATTTTCATAAATAATTGCCTTCTGGGGACATATTGTCTGGCAATTAAAACATTGATGGCATAAGATAGGATTAATATCAGCCCTTTTTGTATTTTTTGAAACTTTTACTGCTTCAGATGGACAAACAACTTCGCATAATTTACAGCCAATACATTTTTCATGGTTTACCTGTTCGGAAAATTGGGCAAACCTTCCACTAAAACTTTGTAAAAGTCCAAAGGGACAGATATAGTTATGAAATATTTCAGGTTTGTATCTTAAGGTAACAATTACTGATAAAATTAATAGATAAAATAGTATTGGTATTTGGACATGAAATATTCTCTTTGTGAATACTATAACAGGTATCATCGATATTAAAATTATCCAAGCAGTTGCCTTAGATTTAAGCCAATTTGGAGCTATTTTTGCTTGTAGATTAAGTTTCTTGGACAACCATGCTGTTGGTACCATCAAAGTATTCATTGGACACATCCATCCACAATACACCCTACCCAATAGTAAAGCTAAGAGTAAAGTGGTACCAAATATCCCTAACCATACTATCATGGCACCTCTTGAAACCAGTAAAATAAAAATTCCTAGAAATAAAATTCTTGTGGTGTAAATAAAATATTTTATCATTTTACCCTTCCTTCCTATTTGGTTTGAGCCAGTTTATTTTTAAAGAATCGTAGTCATCTATTAATTTCTCAATCCTTTTTTTACGGATTTTGAGTATTTCGATAAATTGTGCGAGTGTATTCTTTCCTGATTCTGTAATCTGATAAACTCTCTTTTTAGGCCCCTGACCTCCTTCTTGCCATTTAGAGATAACATAATTATCTTTTTCCATTTTTCTCAAAGTTCGATATAATGTTCCAATATTAAATTCTTCATTAGAAAATCCAAAATCGCTTAATCTTTCTGCCAGAGTGTAACCGTGACTCTCTTCCTGAGCCAATAGCAGTAGTAGAGATATTTCCATAAATCTCTTTATATTAGGGGCATTACCTTTACAGAACAAAGGTTTTTCATTTTTCATCATAGGAATATTTCCTTTTATATTTATGTACAATATGAATATATACATTATACATATATATTGTAATATAATAGCTCTTTGTTTGTCAAGTTTTAAG
>JAXGTM010000144.1:0-5186 GCA_040774925.1 Atribacterota bacterium
CTATGACAGTAAAAGAAGCGATGGACTATATAAAAAGGATAGGCCTTAATACAGAAACAGTTTATACTTGTTATGTCACAGATAAAAATAGGGTTTTAGAAGGGATTGTGTCTTTAAGAACTTTAGTTACTTCTGATGATCATTTGAAAATTGAAGATATCATGGAACGAGAAATAATAAAAGTAAGCACACACAGTGACCGAGAGGAGGTAGCCAATATATTCAGAAAATATGGATTTTTAGCTCTACCAGTGGTCGATAATGAAAATAGATTAATTGGAATTATAACTGTAAATGATATCATGAACGTTATTTCACAAGAAGCTACTGAAGATTTTCAAAAGATGGCTGCTATGTCACCTTCAGATGAAGAGTATTTGAATGTAGGAATATGGCAATTAGCTAAAAATAGGCTACCCTGGTTATTAATTCTTATGATTTCTGCAACATTTACCGGGAGGATCATGGGTAAATATGAAGATGTCTTAATCTCTGTAGCAGTGCTTGGTACTTTTATCCCTATGTTAATGGATACAGGTGGAAATGCAGGTACTCAATCTTCAACCTTAGTAATACGTGGATTAGCAATAGGAGATATTAGAGTCAGTGATGGGATTAAAGTTTTGCTGAAGGAATTTGCTGTATCTTTCATAGTAGGAATAATACTTGCTGTAACAAACTTTACCAGGCTTATAGTTATAGAACAAGTTGGGATGCTTGTAGCAGCTACTGTTTCTATATCTTTAATTGTAACAATAGTCCTTTCAAAGGTAATGGGTGGGATTCTACCAATATTTGCTAAGAAATTGAAAATGGACCCAGCTATTATGGCAGGACCGTTAATCACTACTATAGTAGATGCATTAAGCTTAATAGCCTATTTTGCTATTGCGACAACCATGTTGGGGCTATAAAGTAGGAAAATATTTCACTTTTTAAAGACACCACTTTTTAATCTGTTTTTTTGATTATGGGTGGTGTTTTATTATCTGCATTAACAATATTCAATCTACGTAATCTTCCTCTAATTTTAAAACAAACTTTGGAATAAGGTTTTAAACTATGAAAACAGTCGACTTCACCAACTTTCACCACTATTTTTTGCCTGTATGGACTTATATTATCCCTATTTTAAAAAGAAAGGACAAGACGGGCAAATTTCAAAACCAGATATACATATTATTGAGATCTGATTCCCTTAAACAGAGTTGAAAAAATACTTTGGTACTTGTCATTGTACAGTGCAAAGACCGCTTGCTCAAATGATGTCAAAGGACCATCCTTAACATAAATGAAAAAACCTCCAAAAAATAAATTGGAGGTTTTTAATGCTCTTTATACTTCTAGTATATGAGCAACTATCACCGGGTAAACCGGTTCAATTAAATAATAACATTATATAGGGCTTACATCAAGGGAATGATCGGATAATAATGTGAGGCATAAAAAGCATAGAAAAGTAGTCCACTTTGTGAACTTTAGACTTGTTTAATAAAGAGATACTCATTTGACGTTAAAACGTTTTAACGTTAAGACGTCAAAACATCATCAATAAAGATTGTAGAAAAAAAAGAAATTTAAACAGAAGCAGGATCTAATAATATAGAAATTATATCAGATACATAGTAAAGCAATTCAGCAAGGCCTACGATATAAGTTCAATAAATTCTTTTCTTGTTATTCTTAATTGTTTCTGTATAGCCAAAAGAGTGCCTACAGGAATATCTTTAGGTGTATTTTGAATAACAGTAGATTTCATGGATTGGCCAGGCAATGTTAAGAAATAGTGGGAACCTCTTTTTCTTAAAATAATATAACCGGCATTACATAATTTGTTGATCAATTCTTTACCGGTTACAGAGGGTATATTTGACATAATTCATTATTTACACAATGCGACTTGCAGAGGCTCCTTTTTGATAAAAGGCTGGTTATCAAAGCCCTTTTCAAATTTATATTTATTCATTTCAACAGACTTTGGTCTGCCAATATATGTTTTAATCGATTTTTCTTTAAAGACCTGGTCTCTGATTTTTAACTCATCAATGCCCTCTAAATAGAGCAAAATAGCTTCTTTTAAATTTTCATTAGCCTCTTCTACTGAATCCCCAAAAGAAGATACATCAAACTCCGGGCATATAGCGACATACTGGTTATTTTCTTTTTTAATAATATGAGTAACTACAATAAATGTATTTTTATCATTTTTTTTCATTGTTCTTCCCCCTTTAGCTTTTAAATAGCATGTAAAATAAAGCTAAAGAATCCTCCTGAGGTAGCTAAATAATAGAATATTTATCAATATTTGTCAATCTTGGTAAACAATATGGGTATTACGAGAAAAATTCTTAGCAGGAAGTGTATTTTTCATTGCGAAAACTGCGAAAGCAGTGTGTGGCAATCTCATTCATTTATACCTACAGAAAAATTATATCATTCTTTGTTTTGATGCGTTTTATCTTCTTATTATTAAGAACTACTAGTGATGGTCGATAATTTCAACATAATATCTATCCCAACCATTCTATTGGTAATAATACTCTATTCCATTATCCTAATAGATAGATACTTTTGTATAAATGAGTCTTGGATGTTAAAATATAGACAAACAATTGTCCTACTACTTTTAAAATCAATGGATTTGTATTTTTATATTATATGTATTAAAAAGGAGATGATTTAAATGCAGCAATTAAAAATAATTGTTGAAAAACACCCTGAAGGTTATGTTGCCTATCCTTTAGGATTAAAAGGTGTTGTTATTGGTGAAGGCAATACCTATGAAGAGGCACTTTCAGATGTAAAATCTGCTATTAGATTTCATATAGATACTTTCGGCAAAGATATATTTGATAATGACGAGATATTAGAAACTTTTATTGCGGAAGGAAAGCATAGGAAAGCTTAGGGGTCAGGTCTTCACATTTGACACTTCTGGGAAAGCTTAGGGGTCAGGTCTTCACATTTGACACTTCTGTCTCTAATCTCTCTATGATCCTGTCAACTTTATCACTTATCTTCTTATCTTTTGAAATTTTTCCTTCAAACCTTCTAGCTGCCTGGGAAACAGCCGTGTAGTCAATGAAAAATATTTTACCAATCTCTTTTAAGGACAAAGAAGTGTAATTCTTGATAATATATAGAGCTAATGCTCGGTAAATATTACCTTTTTGTTTTACCAATATATCTTCTGAGGAAATCCCAAATGTATTACTTACCAAAGAAATAATCTTTTCAGGAGTTGATTGCAAGATTGAATTAGTTGCCTGGATTTCTCTGTCTTTTCCATAAGAATAAATATAATGTTCTATCCTTTTTAAGAAGATTCCGGAACCTAAAGCAATACTGTATTTTATTTCTTCCTGTGGATATTTGAGCTTAAGGTTATTTTGAATATATTGAAGGTACAATCTGTGTGATTGGTTTAGTTGAGGATGAAACTGCTGTAGGATAAATTGGGTATTAAGATTTTCAATAAGTGATTTTCTTTTACCTGAGTAATCCAAAAGGCTGCTGGCTGGATAGTTTAGCCAGTCCTCTATTTTGGCTCTATAGGGATTAAGATGGATGTAGGCAGATAACACCAGTGCATATTGGTCCTGGTCAACTAAGATTGATTTGTAGCGTCCTTGAAATAGAGGTCCTGAAAGCCGGTATTTAGCAGAAAAATAATTGGCATAACTGGCATTAAGATAATGCATACCTTGACTTAAATTCGCTTTGGGAGTTTTTAAAAAGAGATGGTAGTGATTATCCATTAGACAATAGCAATAACAAATAAAGGCATATTTTTGGAAGGTCTTATTCATCTTTTTTTGGAAGACTAATTTATCTTCCATACTATAGAATATTTTTTCTTTTCTGTTACCTCTAGAGAGGATGTGATAGACAGCATTTTCAAAATTGATTCTTAGTGGCCTAGCCATAAAGTAAGTTTATAATCTTTTTGGTTATATGTCAAATGTGAAGACCTGACCCCTTTACTTCTTTCTTCCCTTTACTTCCCTTTTTTTTCATTCTTCATCTCCCTTTGGCTTTTAAATAGCAGGGAAATAAAGATAAAGAAAAATCCTCCTTAGGCAGCTGAATAATAGGATATTCACATAGATTTGTCAATTATATAGTATATCCTGATAGGGATAATCCATTTGGCATATACTTTTGGAATAAATACTTAATGAGTAATTACTGCATTTGATTTTTTTAATTACTTTACTATAAAGAGAAATGTATTATAATAATACAACCTATTTACATATTATCTAACATAATATAAAATGATATTGACTTAAACTTGAATTTAAAAAAAGAAAGTGAACGGAGGGGGTTTCCATATGGATACCTTAATGAAAAAAATTGGTAATAGAATAAAAGAGATAAGAGAAAGAGTGGGCCTTTCTCAGGAAGATCTGGCAAAAAGAATGAAAATCAGCAGAGTTGCTGTTTCACAAATAGAAAATGGCAAGCGTAAAATATGCACTGAGGAATTAATATCCTTATCCAGAATCTTTAGTGTCTCAACAGATATTTTGCTTGATCTGGAAAAAGATATTGAAGTTATCTTTGAAAAAAGCGAAACAAAAAAGCCTGAAGAAAAACAGGAGATAAGAATTAGTGTTCCTCAAAAAAATATTGAGAAATTCAAAGAAGTATTACTCTATATTTTAGGGAAAGTAGGTTCCAAACCAAATATCGGGCAAACGGTGCTTTACAAACTGCTTTACTTTATCGATTTTAATTATTATGAAAAATATGAAGAACAACTAATTGGTGCCACTTATATTAAAAATCATCATGGTCCTACACCAAAAGAATTTATTAACATTGTGAAAGAAATGGAAGGCAAAGACTTAGTGAAGATACAGGATAAATATTTTAAATATCCTCAGACAAAATATATTCCACTAAGAGATCCTGATTTATCTAAACTGAATGCCCGGGAATTAAATGTAATCGATGATGTGCTAAATAAACTTGCAGATATGAATGCATCTCAAATAAGTGAATATTCTCATAATGATGTCCCCTGGATGACTACAGAAGAGGGAGATGTCATTGATTATGAATCGGTATTTTACCGAACAGCACCTTATTCAGTGAGGGAGTATAGTGAAGAAAGAGAAGAAGTTATTTAATGAGATACGCAGATTAAAGGAATTTGAAAAGGAATTTCAGAAACTTCTGAA
>JAXGTM010000145.1:0-5152 GCA_040774925.1 Atribacterota bacterium
ATTGTAATGGTAAAACAAAATTTTCAAAAGAGAAGGTGATGTATAAAAAATATAAAAAAATTAATGTAAAGTATAGTTAATTAGATTGGTTAAGTATTTCGTGATAATAAGGAGGATTTTAAGATGATTAAAAAGATGATAATTTTGTTATTGTTAATTTTAATGGTTTGTTCCGTATCAAATGTATATGCAGCAGATATTATTCCATTAAAAATAGGAGCAGGCTCTCCTGGAGGAACCTGGTTTCCAATGATGACAGTCACAATGGTTGTTATTAATGAACATGTTCCCGGGGTGATTACCTCTGTTGTACCTGGAGATGCAGTTTCAAATGTTAAAAATATTGACAGCAATAAATTTGATTTAGGCTTAGTTTATTTAAGTACAGCTTATGAAGGTCGGATGGGACTTTATCCGTTTGAAAAAGAGCATACAAATGTTATGGCTATTGGCAATTACCCTGCTGCACCTTACCAATATACTGTTAGAGCAGATAGTGATATTAGATCTGTAAAAGATCTGTTTAATAAAAACATTGCTGTTGGTAGTCGTGGAGGAGGTCAGGACGTTAATTTTCAAAGAATGTTAGAAATGTATGGATTGAGCTATGATAGTATCGAAAAAGCTGGTGGGCGTTTACACTTTTTAAGTTATGATGAAACCAAATCTATGATGAAAGATAGACTAATTGATATGGGCATTTTTGACGCATATCCGCCTGATGCTAATATAGTTGAGGTAGAAATGACTTTCCCGTGCAGAGTGCTAAATATTGATTCAGAAATATTAAGCGATTATTTGGCTAAGTATCCAGGTATTCTTTCGTATAAAGTTGAGAAAGGTGTTTATAAAGGGCAAGATGAGGATGCTAATGCCATTGCCTGGGCACCATTGTTAGCAGTTAACGAAAGTTTACCAGAAGAATTGGTTTATAATATTACTAAAGCTATTTATGAACATACAGACGAGCTGGCTAAAGGATTTAAACGTCTTGAACTAATGTCAGCTGAGGCCGCAGTAGAAGGAGTCCCGATTCCTTTCCATCCAGGTGCAAGAAAATATTTTGAGGAAAAAGGGGTACTATAATTAACCATAGTAGTGCAAAGATACATACTTTTAACAATTATGTATCTTTGCACTACTTCCCATAAGGTCTGAAATTAATTTCTTTATAAAAATTGTATCTATTTAACTTTAACATTATGACCTGAACAAATTTTAAACAATTTTTAATTCAAGATAAGTAATATGGAGAAATAGGATGGAATTTAGAGAAGCAATTGATTTATTAATTAAGAATGATGACATAATAGAATTCACAAAAGAGGTTGACCCGAAATTTGAGCTTCCTGCTATTGTTGAAAAGGTTCAAAAAACTTCAAATCAGGCTGTCCTTTTTTCAAATGTGAAAGGATATCCAGGAAGTAGAATTGCCAGCAATGTTTTAGGAAATTATAGGAGGTTGGCTAGCTTTTTTAACATAGATTTTGATAAACAACAAATAATTGCCAGACTGAGTGAAAGATGGGGTCTTGTTAAACCGGATATTGTTCTTCCTACTAATAAAAGAAATATATATAGTAATAACTTCATTTTAAAAAATATAATACCGGCGGTCCACCATTATGAGAAGGATGGTGGAGCATATATTACTGGAGGTATAGTTATTGCCAAAGATCCTGAAACCTCTATACAGAATCTATCTTATCACCGATTACAAATGCTAGATTGCAATGAATTAAATCTTCGGATTACCCCTGGCCATCACCTAGATCTGTACTTTAATAAAGCAGAAAAGTTAGGTAAGCCATTAGAAATTGCTGTTTTAATTGGAAATTCCCCATCAATTATGTTAGCAGCAAGTACGAATATACCTCTTGATTGGGATGAAGTGCATTTTGCCGGTTCTTTACAAGGTTCTCCGGTACAGTTAGTCCCTTGTGAAACAGTCAATTTGCAAATACCTATAGATACTGAGATAGTAATTGAAGGGGAAATATTACCGGGAGTGCGTAAACCAGAGGGACCTTTTGGAGATTTATTAGGTAATTATACACCTGTAATGGATAATCACAGAATTAAAGTTAAAGCAGTAACTATGAAAGAATCTCCCATTCACTATATAGTATTGCCTGGGAATACAGAAGATACGATTTTATTAGGAGTACCAATTGCTACTACGATTTTTAAGGAAGTTAAGAAAGTAATCCCGACCGTTAAAGATGTGATTTGCTGGCCTTCTTTATTTAATTGTATTATACAAATAGACAAAACCTGGGAAGGGCAGGGAAAACAAGCTGCTTTAACAGCTCTGGGGACAAATATGCAATGGATGAAATATTGTATTGTGGTGGATACTGATGTTGATATTTATGATATTAATGATATATATTGGGCTTTATCTTCCCGTTGTAGCCCTGAAAGAGATATTATAGTTATTCCTAATATTGCAGGATTTCAACGTGACCCATATAAAATGCAATGGGGTAGAGTAATTATTGATGCCACCATTCCATGGGGATTAAAAGTTGAGTTTGAAAAAAAGAAGATACCCGGTGTTGAAGTCATTGATATTGAAAGATACAAATAGCATTATAGCTACTACATGTAAATTATTTGAAAAAAAGTTAAAAAATGATGTGATTGATTGAGTATAATTATTTAAAACCTCCATTATATTCAGGATCATTACATATTTTTAAAAACTATTAATATAATTATATATAATAACTAATTATCATATAAGCTTATACAAAATCATTAGCTTGATAGCAGTTATTAAAGATTAAATTAACACATATCTCTATTCTAAGAATTAGGATAAAACCATGTTGTTTTGAGAGGAGAATGCTTAATGGTCAAAAGCTCTGGCTATATAGATGATTTAGGAAATGACACTTTAGAGAGAGAAAAAAATAATTTTAAAAATTGTTTAATTACAATAATAGCAATAGGGTTTTCACTATTTAATTTTCAACAAGCCTATTTTGGAATATGGGAAACTTATCTTAATCGGGGTATACATGTTTGTGTAGCCTTAATTTTGGTTTTTTTAATTTACCCAATCAAAGTAAATACTGACAAAAAATTTATTTCAAAGCTGGCCTGTGTATTTGATTATATTTTAATATTTTTTAGTCTGTTTATTGGTATTTATATAGCTTTGCACTATAAAGAGTTACAATTACAAAGGGGAAGCGCTACTGTTTTACACTTGATTTTAGCATTTATATTTATTGGTTTGGTATTTGAAGCAACTAGACGGACAATCGGTTTACCATTAGTTGTTCTTTCAATAGTACTTCTGCTATATACAATTTTTGGGAGATCATTTCCTTATCCGTTTTTACATTCAGGATTTTCTTTAAGTGAAGTAGCAGATTTCGGGTTTTTATCAACTGAAGGTATCCTGGGTATCCCTGTTGGTTCTGTTATACAATATGTTTTTATATTTATAATATTTTCTGCTTTTATTACAGAGGCTGGAATCACTGAATTTTTTAAAGATTTCTGCAATGCACTACTAGGTTCTTCCCTTGGTGGAGCAGCAAAAGTGAGTGTTGTTGCTAGTGGTCTGGTTGGTTCTATTTCGGGAAGTGCAGCAGTTAATGTTATGACTACAGGTTCTTTTACAATTCCAACTATGAAAAAACTTGGCTATACTGCAGAAGATGCCGCCGCTATAGAAGCATCAGCCTCAACAGGTGGACAAATCATGCCCCCAATTATGTCAGAGGCTGCTTTTATCCTTGCTGCCTTTACAGGGATCCCTTATTTAAAGGTTATCCAGGGTTCAGCTATTCCAGCAATTTTATATTATATCGGAATTGGGTTATCTGTACATCTATTGTCATATAGATTTTCAATATTAGGTTTACCAAAAAAAAGTCTTCCGGCGATGAAGGAAGTAATATTAAAACGAGGATTATTTTTTGTCCCTATAATAATGATTGTCATTTTACTGGTTTACGGATATAGTCCCATGATTGTTGGATTCTATTCTACAATATCGGCAATTGTTGTTAGTTATTTTATAAAAGATGGAAACAGAATAACAATAAAGAGAGCTATAAAAGCATTCGAGGAAGCAGGTAAGAATGTTATTAGCTTGCTTATTACTTGTGCTTGTGCAGGGATAGTTTTAACAACTGTAATTATGTCTGGTTTAGGGATGAAAATGGCCTGGATTATATCATTTTTTGCACGAGATAATATGATAATAGCATTGTTATTAGTTGCAATTACAGCAATTATACTTGGAACAGGAATGACAACTACTGCCACTTACATTATTTGTGCTACATTATTAGCACCTGCATTAATTAAGTATAGTATCCCTGTCCTTCCTCTTCATCTATTTTTACTATATTTTAGCATAGTTAATAATGTGACACCTCCAGTAGCTATTGCAGCATTTACAGCAGCTTCATTGAGTGGAGCTAATTTTTGGAAAACTGGAATAAAAGCTTTTAAATTAAGTTTGCCGATATTTATTCTACCCATATTTTTTATATATAACCCTTCTTTGGTAATGGAAGGGGATTTTAAGTCAATAGTCTTTTCTATTTTCTTTGCAACATTGTCAGTTATTGGTTTATCGATTGCCAATCAAGGATATTTATTGTACCCACTGGTAAAAATACATAATATAGAAAGATTTTTCTTTTTTGTTTTCTCGATAATGCTGGTGATACCTAATTGGCCACTTAGATTATTCATCTTTATTTCTATGGTTTCTTACGCGTTTTATAAAAATATTAGAATAAGTAAAGTATCATTGAAATAATTATAAAGTATAAAAAATCAGTTTCAACTATTATTGGAAAGATGTTAATATAAGAGGGCTATCTTCTTATGAGAATTGGTCCTCTTATATTTTTACCTTTTATGTCTTATCAAACTTTACAATTCCGAAAAATTCATAAGTTTATAAACAAGTGTACTTGTAAAAAAAGAAACCATCATTTGAAATACTTATTACCATGGGATATTGAATTCATTATTATTAGCAGAAAACCATAGGTTTACCAACGGATGAATTAGAAGACGATATGCTACAATGTTTGTATGAAGACAAGAATTTTAGCTCACAGTGTCTATCGAACAGAGTTTCATACCGTATGGATCCCCAAATATCATCCCGTATCCTTAA
>JAXGTM010000146.1:0-5133 GCA_040774925.1 Atribacterota bacterium
AGATGTAAATCTCGTTAGGACTATTGAAGGTCAAACCATTTTTGAGTATAAGTATGAAATTGGTACTGAACTAAGTGATGAGCAAAAAATAAAAATAGAAGAGTACATTTTAAATTGTCCGGTAAGGCAGACTTTGTTGAAGGAAATAAGTTATAAGAAGATTGATTAAGGTGCTATAAATATAGTGATAAAGCATAACAAAAGAAAGTTAGCAAACAGATAATTTTTGAAAAAGGGTAAAGTTATGAAAGAATATGAGCAGAAATTGAAGCAGTATATTAAAGATAATAATATAAAATGTGAATATCTTGAATTTGACCAGTCGTGTCATTCGGTTTTAGAGGCTGCAGATGCGGCAGGTGTTGAGCCAGATGATTGTGTTAAAAATATCTGCTTGATAGATTCAGAAGGGAATCTAATAGTTGCTATTGTAAAAGGGGATGACCGTGTAAGTACTTCCCGGGTTGGAAAAGCATTGAATATAGGTAGGCCCCGCATAGCTACTCCAGATGAAATTTTAGAAAAGACTGGCTATCCATGTGGGGGGACCCCTTCGTTTGGGTATACTGCCTTGTTTATAGTGGATCCTGTAATAATGGAAAAAGAGATAGTTTTAAGTGGAGGCGGTTCTGAATATTCACTGGTAAAGATTGCTCCATCAGAACTGCAAAGAGCAAACAAAGGAAAAGTTTTAAAAATTAGGAAATAGTTTTTTTAATGAACAACTCTATTGTAAAAAGAATTATTCAGGTAATATTCACTCTTCTATTGCAAGGTTTCCTACTTTTTGTCTCTGCAAAGACGCTGTGCTGGGGATGGGCATGGGTTTTAATAATTGTTGAAATAATGATTTTATTAATTAATTTTATAGCATTGCCCGGGGAAGTGATTAAAGAACGGGGTGGAGAAAAGAAGAATATTAAAAAATGGGATAAACTATTGATGAGTATAAATATTATCCCCTCTCTTGCTATCTATATTTTTTCTGGTTTAGATTACCGCTATAGTTGGACCCCGTATTTTAAACCAATTATTCATATAATCAGCTTAATAGTCCTGTTATTAGCTTCAATACTATTTACCTGGTCAATGGTATCAAATAAATTCTTCTCTACAATGGTCAGAATTCAAACTGAACGAGGTCATAGAATTGCTGATGAAGGACCTTATAAATATATTAGACATCCTGGATATACAGGCTATATATTGATGATATTGGCAACACCTGTTGCTCTGGGTTCACTATATGCTTTAATTTCATCTTTATTTGTTATGGTTATTTTCATCATCCGTACTGTATTGGAAGATAAAACTTTACTGGATGAGCTTGAAGGATATAGTGAATATTCAAATAGGGTAAGATATAGATTAATTCCATGTATATGGTAATTATTATTTTATAATTAGAATATTTACACTACTTCCTGAATAGTTAGTATGAGAAAATTAGTATGAGAAATGAATATGATTAATAGGTTTTTTTTATTTGATTTTATTTTTAGAAAACTGTAATATTTGTAAATACATATACTAACTCAATAACTCGGTACTTTTTTCCAGCTTTTCATAGGGAGTAAGATACTCTATTTTCCCCATTACGTTTTAGGTGATTATACACATATAAGAAATTTCTTAAAATTATAGATTAGATCTTTAACAGAATCAAAAGTAAAGGATAGAAGAACAACTTTTTCATGATCCTCCAAAAGGCATCTACTTTGCTGTTGGTCTGTAGTCTATATGATTTGGTATAACAATACTTGATACTCAGCTATTAACAGATATGTCCGTTGAAAATTCTTTTTTATACTACCTTGGAATGTACCCGGGTAATTAAAGTTTCCCGGTCAAGCTGTTACCATTTGTTGAAAGAATTCATAAGCCTAAGAAAGAAGAAAATGTGTAGTTAAAAAAGGAGATAGTGAAAATATATCACAAGGGTCGAAAACCTTATTAAAGTTTCCAAATCCACCAGCAGTTACTGTGTTTTGTGGACGAACTCTATCAGCTCTATCTATTAAAATATGGTATAATCTGTTCCAAGAGTAGTAAAGGTAATTGTTGGGGCAATGTAGCGATGGATAATTTATAACATGCTTTGATAGTAGCATTGATTTATCAGAATAGATATGAAGCCATGAAACAAGGCTGAAGGGGTTATATTCGAATAAATTAAAATCTTTTACAACAGGGAAAGATTTTAATCTTCTTTATGAACTAAAAGGTTGTCTAAAGGATAAACTTTTAGTTCATAATTCATAATACTTATACTATCTTTGAATGGAGGTAGAAATGGGGCGTTATGTTATTAGAAGATTGCTCATACTAATACCTATTGTATTAGGTATATCTTTTATTGTTTTTGCAATATTATCTTTTACTCCTGGTGATCCTGTGATGAATATTGTGGGAAACGGTGCTGACCCCGAAACATATGAATTAAAACGAATAGAATTGGGATTAGATCAACCATTTCTAACTAGATATATTAAATACATGAAAGGTGTTATAACTGGAGATTTGGGCAAATCATGGAGTTTTGATACTAAAGTAACGGATGAATTGGCGCGTACTATTCCAAAAACAATTATATTAGCTTTTACTTCTGTTGGGTTAATGCTGGTTATTGGTATACCGATAGGAATTGTTTCAGCAGTAAAACAATATAGTTTGATAGATAATATAAGCATGGTGGCCATGCTTGTTCTAACTTCTATGCCTCTATTTTGGTTAGGATTAATGCTTATGTTAAAATTTGCTGTACAACTAAAATGGTTTCCTGCTACTTTTCCTACTGGAGGTTTGGGATCTTTCAAACACTGGATATTGCCTACGGTTACTTGTATGGCAAGTATGATGGCAGCGTTAGTACGAACAACACGATCTACAATGCTCGAAGTTATTCGTGCAGACTATATAAGGACAGTTAGAGCAAAAGGAGCCACTGAAATAACAATTACTTATAAGCACGCGTTAAGAAATGCTCTATTGCCTGTAGTTACATTAGTTGGATTGAATTTTGGTCTATTAATGGGAGGGGCAATAGTGACTGAAAAAGTATTTGGGATTTACGGCGTAGGTTATTTGCTAATAAATGCTGTCACAAGCAGAGATGTACCTCTAGTAATGGGATGTATACTTTTTGTTGCGACATGCATAGGAATTGTGAATCTTTTTGTTGATGTATTATATGCATATATAGATCCTAGGCTTAGAACTTTGTATGTTAGGATAAAAAGGCAAGTAACAAAAGGGGTTGCATAATATGACAGAAAAACGTATATACAAAAAAAGGAGCCAGATAAGGGGAATTTGGAATAGATTCAAAAAAAATAAAATGGCTGTAGCTGGTCTTGTTTTAATAATTCTCCTTTTTTGCATAGCAATATTTGCACCTCTTATTGTACCTTATGAAAAAGTAGTTGAACAAAACTTGAAAATGAGATTTGCACCTATGAATAGAGATCATTGGTTTGGAACAGATGAGTATGGTAGAGATATGTTTGCAAGAATTATCTGGGGAGCCAGGTACTCATTATCCTTAGGTGTGGGCTCTATATTCATATCTTTAATTTTCGGAGCTTTAGTCGGGGCCATATCAGGATATCATGGGGGCAAATTGGATAGTATCGTTATGAGGTTAATGGATATACTCCTTGCTATACCACAAACCCTTATGGCTATTTGCATTGTAGCATCTTTAGGACAAGGTGTATTTAACTTATTGATTGCAATGAGTGCGTCTACCGTTCCAAAGTTTGTTCGTATTGTTCGTTCTTCAGTGTTATCTTTGAAAAATGAAGAGTTTATAGAGGCTGCTCGCGCTTGTGGTACAAGAGATTTTAGGATTATATTTAAACATGTTTTGCCGAACATTTTAGGTCCTATTATTGTTCAAGCCACTATAACTATGGCATTAACGGTGTTAACCATATCTTCTCTAAGTTTTATAGGGTTAGGCGTGCCTTCACCTGAACCTGAATGGGGTACTATATTGTCAGATAATAAAGCACAAATGAGATATTATCCTCATTTATGTACAATACCTGGTTTGGCAATACTTATTTCTGTTATCGCTATGAATTTAATCGGTGACGGTTTGAGAGATGCTCTTGATCCGAGGCTAATTAATTGATAGGAGGCAGAATAATGAACGATACTTTACTTGATATAAAAAATTTGAGAGTCATATATAAAACTGATGAAGATACAATATACGCTGTAAATGGATTAGACTTATCAATTAAAAAAGGGGAGACTTTAGGGCTAGTAGGAGAAACAGGAGCAGGTAAAACAACAACAGCTCTTAGCATCTTAAAGCTGTTGCCTAAAAAAGTTGGATTTATTAAAGAAGGAGTCATTAGATTAGGAGATATAGATATAACAAAAGCGACAGAAGCAGATATGAGACTTATAAGAGGTGAAAGAATATCAATGATATTTCAGGACCCTATGACCAGTCTTAACCCTATTTTTAAAGTTGGAGACCAAATTACTGAAGTATTGGAATTACATAAGGACGAATTGAATAAAAGACAAGTGATAGAGCGGGTAGACGAAATATTACAGTTGGTAGGTATAAGTATTGATAGAAAGAATGATTATCCCCACCAGTTTTCAGGTGGTATGAAGCAAAGAATAGTTATAGCAATAGCATTAGCTTGTGAACCAGAATTATTATTAGCGGATGAGCCAACTACAGCATTAGATGTAACTATACAAGCACAAGTACTTGAGATGATGGGAGAATTAAAGGAAAAACTTAATACATCTATGATTCTTATAACTCACGATTTAGGAGTAGTTGCTCAAACTTGTGATAGGGTGGCAATAATGTATGCAGGAAAGATTATTGAATTAGGTGATGCTAAGGATATATATGAAAAAGATGAGCATCACCCTTATACTACGGGACTCTTTGGATCTATTCCAGACATGACTAAAGAAACAAGAAGGCTTAGTCCAATATCCGGAATGATGCCAGACCCTACTTGTTTGCCTGAAGGTTGTTCATTTTATCCTCGATGCTCTAAGTCTATGGAAATATGTAAAGTAAAAGAACCTGAAGCAATAAGCGTTAGTAATACCCATATGATCAGATGCCATTTATTTAGTGGGAAGGGAGAATGATTA
>JAXGTM010000147.1:0-5115 GCA_040774925.1 Atribacterota bacterium
CGCCAAATAGAATAAGTATTCTATTTATAAGTATTACGTTTTTTTGATACGTGCTACTATTTTTATAAAATCTATCTTTAATAACACTTGATAAATTTTTCAATTGCAGCATTGATTCTGTTTCTAGCTTTACTTGATATATTAATTGTCAAAATTCTTTGTAAAATCTAAGTTATTTTCCTTCTCTATTTCTGAGTAAGGAGGATATAATTAATCAATGCAGTTATAGTCTTTTACTACAAATATACTTAAATTTAAGTTTTCTTTAACTTGGTCTTGTGTTATATTTTGTAGATATGATGACTCACTCAATTAAATTTTTTTAATTATTTGTTTTATCTATTAAAAACATTATAAGTTGTATCCTCTTGGAGTTATCATGAAATTATTCTTTACATATGTTCTGGAATTTCCTATAATTACTAATGTGTTCATGTCAATTTCGTGTTTAAGCATCTGATCGATATCTGTAATAATTATCTTTTGACCATCTCTCATTGCATTTTTTACTATTCCAACAGGAGTATTGGGGCTTCTATAGAGTAGTAATATATCTCTCATCTTAGATATTTGTTCTATTCGCCCTTTACTCTTTGGATTATAGGTACAGATTACGAAATCACCTTTTCCGGCACAATGAATTCTATTTTCTATTATATCCCACGGGATCAATAAATCACTAAGACTAATCACGACATGATCCTCTGTAATCGGTGAACCTAATAGTGATGCTGCAACTAGATACGACGTAACACCCGGAACTACCTCAACATAAATATATTCCTTTGTTTTTGTGATAAGCTCAAGTAGTATCCCAGCCATTCCATAAATCCCTGGGTCACCACTACTTATTAAAGAAACTACTTTTCCCTCTTTTGCATAATCAATACACTGATTACATCTTTCTATCTCTTTTGTCATTCCAGAAGAAATATACTCTTTTTCTGGAAAAAGAGATTTAATTAATTTGATATAATTGGAATATCCAATAATAACTTCAGAATTTTCTAATGAACTCTTAGCTCTAAATGTAAGATATTCATAGTCACCTGGTCCAATCCCAACAACAAATATTTTACCTTTCATAATTCCTCCAAGATGGCTATTGTTATGCCACCATAAGATTTCTTTTTTGAAATATAGCTTCTTTTATTGCTCGAAGAAAGATAAGTAACAGATTTGCAGAGTGTATCGACATCAATCGATTTATTAATAAAATCTAATTTTTGAGGACTATCTTCTATTTTGAAGGTATCTTCTTTTTTAATATATTCTAATGGCACGTTAAAAAATCTTGCAGCTCTCGATAATTCTTTATCTTCTTTTTTAATATAACTAATTGCAATTTTTTTAATGCTTTTTGAGTCTAGATTATTTTTTCTTAATTCGTTTTTTATTGCAGAAATAATACTTTCAGCCAATACGCCTCTTTTTGTGTTGATTTCCACTACTAAGTTTTTTGGAATTAATCTAACTTGTGATTTTGGTAGACTTATTAGTTTATTTGATACAACTATGAGTCCATCGTATCCGTATATTTCGTTTAAATCGTTGATTTTTTTGATATCATCTGGTATCAAGAAATTAAATGGGATCTCCGTATAAATTCCTACTTTATAACCATTTACAATATAGGAGGTAATCTTCTTGGCATCCTCCATATTTTCAATTTCACACCCCAAAAGATTTGCGAGAATGTCAACTGCTACAGACCCAATTACATCTGAAGCTGTTGTAATTACAGGCTCAGAACCTATTTTTTCATAGAGAAGTTTTGTAGCATCGTTAGCTCCCCCTAAATGCCCAGACAATAAACTTATGGCGTATTTCCCTTTTTCATCTATGACCACAACTCCCGGATCTTGGGTTTTGTTGGTAATTAGTTTGGCTATTGAACGGACTACTATACCTGATGCCATAATAAAAACCAAGATATCATATTCATGAAATATTTTAGAAATGAACTCATTAAAATTTCCATCTATCTTCTTAGATTGATTTGAATCCCATTTGGGATTACTATAAAGATCAACATTATCAATTGAATTTTTTATTTTTAAACCGAGTTCTAGTGCCCCTTTTGTCAGGGTAATTACTGCCCACCTCAACTAAGTAGCACCCCTGTATTCATGACTAAAATTTTTGTCATAAAGTTTTGATCTTTCATAATTGGAATGTAGAAAATCGCCGACTAGTATAATTGCAGTCTTCTTAACTCCGCTTTTTTTCACTATATCAATGATGTTTCCTAAATTACCCTCTAATATTTTCTGATCCTTCCAAGTAGCTTTGTAAACTACAGCAACTGGGGTTGTGCTATCGTAATTTTTTAAAAGTTTTTTTACTACTTCTTTAATCATTGAAACTGATAAAAATATGGCCATTGATGCTTTATGTACTGATAGTTTTTCTAAGTCTTCCTTGTTTGGGACATCTGTTCTTCCACTTATTCTGGTGCAAATAACAGTCTGTGACACATTGGGTAAAGTAAATTCTTTTTTTAAAACTGCAGCTGCTGCGACAAAGGAACTAACACCAGGTATTACTTCATACTCTATCCCATCCTCTTTTAAAAGATCCATTTGCTCTTTTATTGCACCATAAATACTCGGGTCTCCTGTATGTACCCTTGCAATTACCTTGCCCTCTAAGGCGTTTTTTTTGATAACTGCTATAATTTCCTCAAGATTCATCTTAGCACTATTATATATTTGAGAATCTTGTTTTCTAGAGTTTAAAATTTCTTTATTTACCAAAGAACCGGCATATATAATGACGTCAGCATTATCTATTATATTTTTACCTTTTATAGTTATGAGCTCTGGATCTCCTGGTCCCGCTCCAATAAAAAATACGTTTGTCAATTAAATCCCTTCTTTTTAATTATGATTGAAGAAAGATAAGGTATATTCTTTTTGATATCATTCAACTTATTAGAAATTTTTTCTTCCTTTGTTCCTATCTTTTGGGCGAGTATAAATTTCTCAGTTAAGTCTAGCGATTCTAGAATTTCTAATATTAGTGTAGTGTTTGCTGAAGGTTTCATAAGTACAATGTTATCAAAATCTTTTATAGAGTTAAAAATAAAATCCGAGTATTCATTTGTGACAGGTATTATAGCTATTGTTTCATCACCAGAGGAAAGCGGCATATTAAGCCTACTAGAAATTCCACAGAAAGAAGGTATTCCTGGAATAGTTTCAATTTCTATGTTTTTCTTTTTCAAATGCTCGAGCATATAGGAATACGTGCTATAGATAGTTGGATCTCCAAGTGTTATAAATGCTACTACTTTTCCACCATTTACTTCAGATTCAATTATATTCGCATTTTTTTCCCAAATTAATTTTAATTCCTCTTCTTCATAACTCATAGGAAATGTAAGATAGATTATTTTGATGTCACTTCTTAGGTATTTTTTTGCTATTTCATAAGCAACACTACCTTTGTCCTTTGAAGACTCCGGAGAAACTATGGCATCAACAACTTTTAGAGTGTTTACAGCCTTTATTGTAATAAGGTCAGGGTCCCCTGGCCCTACCCCAATGCCATATAACTTTCCTTTCATTTTATCCCCCTTGTTGCAGAGACTATATATACGGGATTTCTGCCTTCCATCATGGTAAGTTCCCCGATATTTTTTCCCTTAGATATAAACACATGACATACTTCCATGTCATTATAACCTCCCTGCCGAATAAGATTAATTGACTGAAAAAAAGTTTCTAGTGTTATTGCTAAAATCACTATACGGCCTTCTTGTTTTAGATTAAGCCTAAGCCAGTCAAATATCTCATCTAACTTCCCCCCACTTCCTCCTATCAATGCCCTGTCTACTTTAGGTACATTAGACAAGATCTCAGGTGCTAAACCATGTATAATTTTCATGTTTTTTATACCAAAGGAATTTACATTTTTCTCAATGTTACCCACTCTATCGTTTTCCATCTCAATTGAGTAAACTATCCCTTTTTTTGCAATGAGCGCTGCCTCAATTGAAATTGAACCTGTGCCTGCACCTATATCTAGGATACTGCTATCATCTTTAAGTCTTAATTTTGATAGTGCCAATACCCGGATTTCTTCCTTTGTTATTGGCGAGTTATCCTTGCAAAATTTTTCGTCTGGAATGCCTGGTGTTAAGAAGTTCCAATTAAACATCATCAATATCACCATTTTACACAATCTATATCTTGTTATTTTTGAAATATCAAATTGCACCACAAAATTTTTTCATTTTTATATCAACTACTTACTATCTATATTAAAACTATCTGGTGCCATCTTTACAATTTTGACTAATATCAAATTAGAGTGATTTTTGATATCAAATTAATAAACTATGCCCAATGAAGCTAATTAATCTTACAGGAGATGTTGTATTATTATCCAGTTCTTTAGAAAACTAATCCCATAATTTTTAATACAAAGATATATTTCGTTTCTGAAACACTTGAGATGCGTTACTTAGCTCTTCTAATTTTTTTTGCATGTGGTAGATCATTCTAGCGATAACCTAACTATAATTTGAGCCTTATAGTATTTCCTTTCATGCGCACGAGATAAGAAATATTATATTCTTTCTATTGAAAATCTATTTTTGTAACGCGTTAATATTTTTATTGTTCGTTCTCCTATTATTGCAGTGAACATGCCATTTCCAATTGCATGGCTAACATCCCAGCCGATACTCAATACATATGTTCTGATAAATGTTTCAAAAGTGTGGGGTTTTACAAAGAACGCAAAGTGCCATATATTCATTATCCAACCATATAGAAATCCCCACACAATTGAGAATACTATGATTAATCTAAAATCAATTTTTTTTTTATCTATATACCCCGCAGTGAGTCCTGGCAATCCCCAACCCATCATCTGCAATGGCGTCCAAGGTCCATGGCCTAGAAAAAAATTAGAAACAAATGGAGTTAGAGCTCCGACAAAGAATCCTGCTATTGGGCCATACACAAGTCCAGAGCAAATTATGAGTGTTGTACAAGGCTGAATTCCCTGAAAGTTAGAAAATGGTACTCTTAGCACTGCTGACATTCCAGAAAGCATAGCAATCAAGGTAAGCTGTTTTGTACTAAACTCTTTTTTTTCAAACTGATA
>JAXGTM010000148.1:0-5113 GCA_040774925.1 Atribacterota bacterium
GTATTTTATTAATATTTATTATTACATTTTCTCTTATCATCTCAAAAGATAATACGATATTGAATAGAATTCAATCATTTGGATCTGCATTCTCAGAACGTTCAAACCAATGGGAAGGTCTATTAAATCAAGACTTGGGTACTATTATCGCAGGCAATGGAGTAGGATTAGCGGGTCAAAGAACAATTAATGACAATTCTTTAGTTTTTCATATTACGGATAATAATTATTACAAGATCTTTTATGAAATTGGTATTATAGGAACATTATTATTTGCATCTGTGATTATTTTGACTATGAAAAACTTTTTTGAGAATTTTAAAGATAGAAATTCAAATGATGTAATGTATTTTTGCATTGTAATTGGTTTGCTTTTTCAAGCAACAGGATCTAATACATTAACTTTTCAACTTATTACGCCTATCTTTTGGTATTCAGTAGGAGTACTATCTTATTCAGAAAATTTTAATAGAGAGTTGACACTATGAAAATAATAGCTTTATATCTTCCTCAATATCACGAAATAAAAGAAAATAATAAATGGTGGGGAAAAGGATATACAGAATGGGATGCAGTAAAAAATGCAAAACCTTTATTTAGGGGACATTATCAGCCAAAAGTACCTTTAGATCAAAATTATTACGATCTAAGTGATAAAAGTGGAAAAGTGTGGAGCTGGCAGGCAGATTTGGCAAAAAAACATGATGTTTATGGGTTTTGTATATATAATTATTGGTTTGAGGGTAAACAATTGCTTGAAGGCCCTATTGAGGTATTATTGAAACATCCAGAAATAGATATTCATTACTGTATTTGTTGGGCAAACGAAACATGGACTAAAACATGGTACGGATTAGAAACAGAAATTTTAATGAAGCAAACATATGGTGATAAACAAGCTTGGATAACACATTTTAATTATTTACTAAGGTTTTTTAAAGACAAAAGATATATAAAAATTGATAATAAACCCTTAATTAATATTTACAGAACATCAGATATTGAAGATTTAGAACAGATGCGTATGACGTGGAATGACCTAGCGTTAAAAAATGGTTTTAATGGTATATATATTGTTGCTGGAAATAATAATGGTATGCTTGAAAAAAGAGATGTTTTAGTAGATGCTTATTATAATTTTGAACCTAGTTATACTTTAAAACATAAAATGAATTTTCTTGAAAAAATAGTTTACGGTATTCCAATTTGGATTAAACAAAGAATAAATAAGATCTTTAAAACCGAAATCCTTGAACGAAAAGTTAACACCAATAAAATTAATCGGATTATGAAAAGAAAAATTGAAAAGACAAATAAGACTATTTATCAAGGTGCATTTCCCATGTGGGATAATACGCCGAGAAGAAGTTACAAGGGTATGGTATATACACAAAGTTCACCAAGTGTATTTTCCAATAGGTTAAATCAAATAGAAAAAGAACAAGAAAATGAAGATGAATTTGTATATATTAATGCATGGAATGAATGGGGAGAAGGATGTTACTTGGAACCGGACGAAGAAAACGGTTTTGAATATTTGAAAGCAATTAAGGATGTAGCAAGTTTAAAGGATTCCTAGGAGGATATTTTGTATATTTTAGAGAATGAAGCGAAGTGTACCGGTTGTGAAGCCTGCAAAAATATTTGTCCAAAATCTTGTATCGCAATGGAAGAAAAAAAAGGTGGTTTTTTATATCCGATAATTAATGAAAAAGAATGTATTAACTGCAAATTATGCAAAAAGACTTGTCCAGTAAATAGACCCAAGGGACATAAAAATATTCCAAATGAAATTTATGCAGCATATTCTAAAGATTTTGAATCAAGAAGCAATAGTTCATCAGGTGGAATTTTTGGAGAATTAGCAAAATATATTATTGAAAAGAATGGGTTTGTATTCGGAACAACATTGAATGATGATTTTTCTGCACAAGTCATCTCTGCTCAAAATGAGAAAAAATTACAAGAACTCTTTAAATCAAAATATGTACAAAGTCATGTTGATTTGGCATATCAAAAAGTGGAAAGTTTATTACAAGAAAATAGAGTGGTCTTGTTTTCGGGTACACCATGTCAGATTGCTGGACTTAAATCTTATTTGGGAAAACCTTACACAAATTTAATGACAATTGATGTTGTCTGTTTTGGAGTGCCATCACCGCGAATTTTCCAAAAGTATATCCATTCATTGGAGATACAACAGAAAAGTAAAGTATCAAATTTTAATTTTAGAAGTAAGGTAAAGGGTTGGACAGGGAAGAAATTTAGTGTAGAAATAAAATTTAAGAACAATAATCATTTTTGTGAATTTGCTACAGATAATTTGTATCATAAAGTATTTTTTAATGGATGCAATGTTCGACAGTCTTGTTTTGATTGTAATTTCAAGAACGGAAATCATGAAAGCGACTTGACGTTGGCAGATTATTGGGGAGTAGAAAAATATACGCCTGAAATGGATGACGGCAAAGGAACTTCGTTGGTTATAATCAATTCTGATAAAGGTAAAAAAATGTTTCAAAATATTGATTGTAAAGTGCTTTATCAGCGGATTTCATCTGATAATGCTTTTTTAGATAATTTGGCGGCAACAGAATCAAAGAAAGAAAATAAGCAGCGTAAATTATTTTTGAATGAAATGGATAATTGTAAGGATGAAGATGTTATTAGAAAATTAGAGAAGTATTCAGAAGTAAAATTTTTACAAAGAGTAAAACTTGGTTTAAAACACTGTTTAGGAGTAAAAGGAGAATTGTGATGTTACGAGGTAAAAGGGTTATTTTCCCTTCACATATAAATTGTGGAAATCATGGTTGTGAGGCTATTACAAAATCTACATGTGAATTATTGAGACTAAATCCTAATGAAGTTATAATTGCATCATCAGATGTTTCACTTGATAATAAATGCAAGATGAATAAATATGGGCATCTTATAGAAATATCTCAAATAGATGGTTTAAAACCAATTGACTCTTTAATTCCTAGAGTAATCAGGAAAATAGGAATTGACCGGAATGCAGTAACAAAACATAACTATAAAAGAATAATTGATAGAATAAATAAAGATTCTATCGTGTTTATTACAGGCGGAGATATATATTGTTATGACAATAGCGATTGGTTAAGTTATTTAAATAGAGTATCAAAAGAAAAAGGGGCAATAACAATACTATGGGGCTGTTCCATTGAAAAAAACAGAATTAATAAACAAATTGAAAATGACTTGAATACTTATGATTACATAACTGTACGGGAAAGTCTTACAAAAGAAACACTTGAAAAAATGCATATAAAAAGTAATATTTCAATTTTTCCCGATCCAGCATTTGGATTAAAACCTGAAAAAAATGATTTCTTTAACTGGGAGTATATAGGGGAAGCGGTCGGAATTAATCTCAGTAATCATATAATAAAAACAAAAGAAATGTTTGATCATTTTTTAGATTTATTAAGGTATATCTTAGAGCAAACATCTTATAGTATTGTTTTAATTCCACATGTATTTTGGGAAAAAGAAAATGATTTAAAATTATTACAAAAATTTAAAGATATCCTTAGAGAAAATAATCGTGTTTTTATTATTGATGAGGAATTGAATTGCAATCAATTAAAATATAATGTTTCAAAATGTAAATTATTTATGGGTGCTAGAACTCATTCTGTTATTGCGGCTTATTCTACAACCGTTCCTGCATTAGCTTTTGGATATTCAGTAAAATCAAGGGGTATCGCAAAAGATATATTTGGGACAGAAAAGAATATGGTTTTAACAATTAATAATGATACATCAAGTCCAGAAATCATTGAAAGTTTTCAATATTTAAGGGATAATCAAAAAACGATAAAGAAACAGCTGGAATTGAAAATGGTAGAGTATTCCAGTAAATTAAAAAATGAAGAAGAATTTATTTCTTGCATTTTATAAATACTAGGATAAATTATAAATAATGGATAAAAAGCAGTTATCTTTGAATATGGTTGCTACTATAGTGGCCTTTATTGCGCAATCAGGTGTTGATTTTTATGCAACACCAATTATTATTGCCGCATTGGGGAATGAGGCTTATGGTTATATAGGTTTGGCAAAAGATTTCATCATGTATGCATCTGTAGTTGCAACAGTTTTTAATTCTGTAGCAGGACGGTTCATTTCTATTGAAATAAATCGTGGTAATATTAAACGGGGAAATGAATATTTTAGTTCTGTGTTAATAGCAAACATTATTTTATCAATTATTTTTGCTATTGCAGGAATGATTGTGATTTTTAATATTACAAATTTGTTTTCAGTCACTCCTGATTTAGTTAATGATGTGAAAATCACTTTTGTAATTTCTTTTTCTAATTATATTTTAACAATATTAATTTCAATTTTTACAGTTTCTGCATACGTAAAAAATAGAATAGATGCAACAGCAATTAGAAATACCATTTCATATTTAATAAAACTGGTATTTGTTCTTTGGCTTTTTACTTTTTTCTCACCGAAAATGTATTTTTTAGCTTTAGCAACGATTGCTAGTACATTGTTTTTAGGAATTGCAAATATTAATTTAACTAGAAAAATAATGCCAGAAATTGTTTTTAAATTTAATAATTTCAGATTTAGCATGGTTAAAGAACTGATTGCATCTGGTGGATGGTTGTGTATTACTAATTTAAGTAATGTTATGTTAACTGGATTGGACTTATTGTTGGCAAATATATTTCTCGGTGGTAATATCATGGGATTATTATCAACCGGGAGAACAATTCCAAACGCAATGGGTTCTTTAATAGGAACGATTGGCGTCGTGTTTACGCCGCAATTTGTTATAGAGTATGCTAATAATAAAAAAGAAGAAATTGTAAAAAGTGCTAATTATTCTATAAAAATTATGGGATTTATTATGGCAACACCAATTATTTTTTTAATTGTATTTGGAACAAATTTTTATACACTTTGGCTGCCAACAAAAAATGTCGATGAAATTACTTTAATACAAATCATATCGGTATTAGTATTAATACAATCAATATTAAATTCAATGACAATGCCATTGGCTCAGTTAAGTGTGGTGACAAATAGATTAAAAATACCCGTTTTTGTAAGTTTAAGTTTAGGTTTATTA
>JAXGTM010000149.1:0-5103 GCA_040774925.1 Atribacterota bacterium
CGAATATTTATTATTAAATTACCTATTTCATTATAGGTTTAGCTCTTCCTGGATAACACTATAAATGTACTTTCTAATACCAATATAATCCATCGTTCCATTGTCAATTTCATCACGTAGTACCTGATAGTCTAAAGATAATACTCCGTTATCTTCTTCTTCTTTAAGAATGAATAACTGAAAAGAGATTTCAGGCCAGGCGTAAAATAGATCTGAAAAGAACCTGGGTAAATCCCCTGTTGGCTTAGCATCAATATGAGACATAAACATTTTAAACTTAAGCTCTGTGCCTCCCTTTTCATCAATCCTTCTAATATTCAAATATCCACCAGTATCTTCTACTGCTTTTTTCAAAAGAGGAAGCCCCAATCCAACTCTTCTCGTCGTTCTAGATGTTACAAAAGGATCCAGTACTTCCTGGCCACTGATTCCTTTTCCATTATCAGTTATAGCGCAAAAAAAATAGCTTTTATTATAAGCTATTTTCATAACGACCCTACTTGCGCCAGCATTTATCGAATTTTCTAATATATCAAAAAGATGGTCAGCTAAATCCTTCAATTTTTATTTTTTATCCCTTTTAAGTATTCTTTTAATGAAGCAAAATCTGTAACACGATTATCATCATTCAATTCAAAATAAAAAGAGCCAATGTCTTCCAGAAAATGACTGTCAGAACCTGTAATTACCGGAAATCCTTCGAGTAAATCACCAGCTCTGTGTTTCTTTTCAGCCCACTCAAATCTAGACAATTCGACAGCATCAAAATTACTCTTTGCATCCAAAAACCCAATCTGACTCTTGATACTACAATAATCCCTGTTTATATGAGCAGGTATTGCTAATCCTCCTAATTGTTGAATAAGGTCAACTAAATCATCCAAACCGATTTGTAAAGCATTCTGTCTTAAACGGTAGTCTATTTCTACAATCTCTCCCTTTTTATCATATATAAGCTGGTCACCAAAAAAAGATGCCCTATTTTTCATTTCAGGGAGAAATTCTTCAATCTTCTTTTCAATCTCTTTTATGCCATATTCATCTGGGAAGTAGCCTAATAAATGTATTTCTTCTCTAGTAGTTAACTCAACTCCCATAATAATATTAACAGGGCTCTTTTCGCTTATTTTATTAATTAATATCGTATGAGCAACTGCATTATGGTCAGTTATAGATATAAGGTCCAGTCCGCTTTGTTCTGCCTTTTTTAGTATTCTTTGAGGTGACATAATGTTTTCCGCACATGCTGACAAAGAAGAATGGATATGCAAATCGATCTTAATGTTGATCATCCTCCAGTAGCTTATATATTAACCCGCTTACTTGAAAAGAATTCTGTTTGCTGCTAAACAAGCTAATATTTTCTTCCTCTGCTTTATCAATTAACTCCTGACTAATATCCACATTATTAGTAAAAACAATTGCTTTTATATCTTTAATCAATGCTACTGCGATACTATTTTTATGTGCCTGAACAGTAACCCAAATGCATTCATTGCCTGAATTAGCAATAACATCTGACATTAAGTCTCCGCAATAACCGGTCTTAATTTCTTCATCAGAACAAAATACAATTTTTTTAATCGCATCCTGCTCCATTAATTTGCTTAATTTCATACTTTTCCTCCTAAATGGATTACTGCTTTTAAAATAGTTCCTGTTTTCATTGATGACTCTATTTCCAGTTGGTCAGCACATCTTTTTATATTTGCTAATCCCATTCCTGCTCCAAACCCCAGTGCTCTAATCTGTTCAGAAGCAGTTGTATAGCCGGGCTTCATGGCTTTCTCTATATCAGGAATACCTGGACCATAGTCAACGGCATTAATTACAATATTGTCCTGGTCTACTTTGATAGTTATATATCCTCCAAGTGAATGTATGCTGATATTCATTTCGGCTTCATAACAGATTATGGAAACTTTTCTGATAGTTTGCTTATCTATATCCAACTTTTGTAAATACTTTTTTATAATACTAGATGCCCTGCCAGCATTGTCAAAATCAGCCTTTTTAACCTCTAAACGCAACGATTGTTCTTTGGCTTGTTCGAATAATTGACTGGAAAATTCTTTATTCTGCCACTCTCTTTGTTCGCATCTTTCAGCAATTGTCTGAACACTGAATAACAATTTGTTTAGAATATCACCCATAGTCAATATGCCAGTTATTTTGCTAGAATTAGAATTTTTAGTAACCGGTAATCGACCAATTCTATATTTTTCTAATTTTTTTATTGCTGAAACCAGAGAAAAGCTTTGAGGAATTGTAATTACTTCTTTGGTCATATGTTCTTTAACTCTGTCGTCAATATAATTATCATCCAGGGCATTAATAACATTATCAATGCTTACAATTCCAATGATATTACCCTGATCATTTAAAATAGGTACGCCTGAAATCTTATTCTCTCTAAGAGAATCTTTTATTTCCCTAAAAGTAGCTTCCTCTCCAAAACAAATTACCTCTTTGGTCATGGCATCTTTTACTTTTAATTCATAAATCAGCTCATTTGCTATGGTAAGTTTTTGCTTTGAAAGTAATATAGTCATCTCTTATTATTCTCCATAATGGCCTCAGCAATAGCCTGACAGGCCTCAAACATTGTCTTATTAGTCATTAAAAGTGGGATTTGGTGTGAACGGGCGAGACCAATAGCATCCTGTTCAGGGGCTTTGCCTCTTACGAAAACTACTCCAATCCCTCCAGCAATTTCAATAGTTCTTACAACTTGCTGTGATGTCAAACCTGTAAGAAGTAAAAAATTCTCCTTGGTCAGAGCAAGTACATCACTAAGAAGATCACTGGCAGCAAATTGGTTTATTTCTACATCCAGTAAATCTTCTCCGGTTACAATTTCGGCATCCAAAACAGCTACAATATCAATTATTTTCACTATATTTCTCCTATATTTTTTTAGACTTGGTCAGTTGTTCGATATTTAAGTTAACTGTTTTTTTGTTTACTGATAAGTAACCCGGAATTCATTTTTTATAAAGTACCAGATTCTAAAAGATGTACCAGCTAAACCTTAAAAATACCTTGTAAGTTATTGTGAAATATTTCACAATATCCACCAAAATATTTTATCATAACCCCTGAGATATGTCAACTTAATATCGAGTAATCACTGAAGTTCTTTATATTTTTTTCACACAATATTCTTTTGTAATTGTAAATTTCGACCAAAACGTGGATGTTTTCTCAATTAATTTGGCAAGTAGTAAACAAGCTTTTCTAATTCAATTGCAAGATCGATATGTTTTATTGATACACCTGGCGGGTGTTTAATACTGATTGGAGCAAAGTTAAGTATAGACTTCACACCTCCTGCAATCATTATATCTGCTATACTTTGAGCGTGCTGTGAAGGAACGGTTATTATACCAATTTTAATATGCTCTTCTTTTAAAAAATTTTCTAATTCCAGGATGTGTCTTATAGTTATGTTTTCAACTATTTTGCCCACTTTCAGCCGGTCATTATCAAATAATGCTTTTATTCTAAATCCTCTTTTTGAAAACCCCTCATAACGAAGAAATGCATTTCCTAAATTACCGACACCTACTAAGATTAAATCCCATTTTTGATTTGATTTTAAGATTTTTTTTAATCTGAGTGTTAATTTTAGCAGAGGATAGCCAATGCCTCTTCTACCAAATTTTCCAAAATAAGAAAAATCTTTTCTAATCTGATGAGGGCTGATTCCGGTTATATCAGATAGTTCAGATGAGGAAATTGTTGCAAGTTTACTTATATTGTTCTCTTCTATCATAGACTCTAATGTTCTATGATATATAGATAGCCGATCGATTGTAGCTTGAGGGATATATCTTTTTTTCGTTTTAATAGTACTTACCTTTTAATCATATTATAAATTTTAAAATTTCGGATATGGAGATTCTTTATCTCTCTGTAAGCCAAATTTCATAGCCCAAATTTTTTAGCTGTCGGGAGGCCTCTTCTGCTTGAGGCCTGGTAGAATAGGCTCCTACCTGTACTTTAAAGGCATTATTATGTGTAATTAGAAAAGCTTGAAATCCCTTACCCTCAATCTCTTTTGCCAGACTTCTTGCATTAGCTTCATTAGAAAAATAACCTACCTGTACAGTAAATACAGTGCCTGTCTTTGGTGGTGCAGTATTTTGGACAATGGGAGGTGCTTCTTGTTTTTGTGGTACCGGTACAGGTTTTTCAGCTATAGTTTCACTCTCTTTCTTGGCTGGTTGTTCTTTTGGCGGACTGGAAACAGGCGTTTCAACTGGTTTTTGGGGTGATGGTGTTTCAACAATAGGGCTCTTTACTTCAGCTGTGACTGTCTGCATCTCAGCAATTGATTGACTGGCTTCTTCTTTCTTTTCTTCTTCAGCTTCAACAATTTTTTCTTTTGAAATATTTTGAGTTTGTGTTTCTTTTTCTATATCTATTGGTGGTAAATAGCTTTTTTCCCTTGCCATGTAAAAGGCAACTGAAAGAATAACGATGGCCCCAATTAATATGATGAGAGTCTCCACATTACTTCTGGTTTTTCTTTTATAAATGCGCCTTGATCTTCTCAAAGATATCAAACTCCTTTTATAAAAATATATAATGAAGCGTTTTCCCTTTATATTAAGAACCTTTTATATTAAGAAAACGATTAATTTTTAAAAAATATACTATTTTCTATTTTAAACAATTTTTTGCAGATACATTTCAAACAAAATTATCATTCTATTACTTTTTAAAATATATATGATAATACAATATTTTTAATGAAGCTTTATCTTATATTATAGTGATTATATTATAATTTTACAATTCTTTGAATATAGAATCAAACTTTTTCTATTATTACACTATTTTATATATAATACATAGATTATTTTAAAAAGATGATACAGTCCATAAAACACCAGTAATTAATAAAACCCTCCTGTATAGAAGGAGATTTATCCTTGAAATTTTACTTTATGCTATATAATAATTAAATAATATTATTTTTGAGTCAATCCCATTCTTTCTGTAAAATCATATTGCCACCAATTCCTCCTGAGTCTTGACTACTTCTTTTATTTGTTTTATTTCACATAGTAGAGGATCATCTACATGTTGAAATTGATC
>JAXGTM010000150.1:0-5097 GCA_040774925.1 Atribacterota bacterium
CACTTAAATCATCTTCATCAATATTAAGCGCAAATATTATTGGTTTTAAAGTAAAAAAACTAAATCCACTCAATATTTTCAATTCATCTTCGTTTAATGGCTGAGTGATTAATAATTGGTCTGACTCAAGATGTGTCTTACATCTCTCTAGAATCTGTTTTTCCAATTCTTCCTGATTAGTTAATTTTCTTTTTGATTCATTTAGCCTTATAATACGATTTTCCACCACTTCTAAATCATGTAATAGAATTTCATATACTAAACTTTCTGCCTGGTAGAGAGGGTCAGTGGTTCCAGGTATCATATCATCTTCGAAAGCCCGGATAACAATTAATAAAGAGTCAGCTTTTTGTATCTGATTAAAAATCTCCTGTTTTGCTTTACCAGCCATGTCAGAAGAAATACCAGGAATATCTATCATTTCTATACTCGCATAAGTAGTTTTTTTTGGCTGGTATATTGTACTGAGGGTGTCAACTCTCTCATCAATCACTTTAGCAACGCCAATATTCTTGGTTTTGCGAGAAGAAAATATATCTGTTTCTTTATGCTGGCTGGTCATGAGATTAAATATGGTAGTTTTTCCGGTTAAAGGCATTCCTAAAATACCTATAATCATTGATTCACCTCTTCTGGTATATTGGTTATCCTGGTATTAATACAATTATTAGATAAGTTCTTTCCCATAAGTAGCCATAGCCAAATTACCGTATTTAACACCTTTAACTGTCTTCAATTTGTATGCCAGTTCTTCTAAAGATCGAGCATTACCGTGAGTAATGATAACTTCCATACAGTTATCATGGTCAAGATGTATATGTTGGGTAGAAATAATCATGTGGTGGTAATCATGTTGCAGGGAAGTTAATTTTTGGACTAACCCTCTTTTATGATGACTGTATACCAGTGTAATTGTACCTGCAACATTTTCATTTTCAGCCCATTCTTTTTCAACTAATTTCTCCCTGATTAAGTCTCTGATTGCCTCTGATCTGTTTTTATAGTTTTGCTTAAAAATATGGGAGTCAAACTTTTGTAGTAAGGGCTCCTCCAGGGAGATACTAAAACGTACTAAATCTGACATAACATAAATAATCCTTTTTAACTAATTGAAATTGTTTATCTATTCAAAATCTATGTTTGAAATTTTATAAATCCATTGTTTCAATAATTTATCGTGAATTTAGATTGAATATTTTTCGTGGAAAGAAGACAATTATTATCATCCACCGTATTTTAACTATAAAAAATCATACATATTCAATGATAATTGGTATTTTCTAATTAATGATATCATAATGATTTAATGGTAACAAGCTTTGGTTTTTAAACTGTTTTGATTATTACAATAGAAATAATTACTTAACAATGCTTTATTTGTCAGGTTGGGAAATTAATGATGTGGGGTGCAGTCCGATAAATATCTATAAAAAAGAAGTATTAATATCTGGCATTAAGTAAATTTAAATATACATTTAAAGCGCTTGATTTTTAATTTCGTAATTAAATTATAATTTTCCCATCATTTAACTGGCAGATCCACTCAAAACTTTATTTACTTTTTTCTAATTTAATATTTTTAGGAGAAGTAATTTTTTTAGCATATCTTAATGCTTTCTTTTCACTGGAAAAACTTCTATCACCGATTAGTATGGGTGGATATAAAAGTTCTCCCTTATATGTTTTATAGCCAAATTTTACCTTGTATTCACCTTGATTTTCTAATATCTCACAATAATCAAAGTAATTTTTATTTGTATTCATATTTCTACCTCATAATTATCATTAGACACTATATACATGTTGGTGCAATTACTATAGCCATACTATATTTAGGATTTGCAGTTAAATTTAAATTAAGAAACTGGTCATAAGGAATGGTGTAATTATTTCCAATAGTTGGGTCATTAGATATAATTTCTTTTTTCTGGGAATCATATCCTATAATTACCCGAGCATGTGCCAACGGATTACTCTGCTTGTATTTTTGAATAGCTATCAAAGGTATTTCCTGAGACAAATAATCTTCTATTTGTTCGATAGTCAATACCCTAAATGATGCATCGAACCCCAAATCCTTTGCATATTTAACCATTTTATATATATCACCTAATCCATCTGGATTAATAATATTTCGGGCCAATTCCTGCTGACTGACCTCTACTCCTAGAAAATCCAAGGTCATTGCAGCTGATGCAGGTAAACACCAATTAAACCCGGCATATCTCTGATAGGGGACGTCAAGACATATATAATCTTTTTTAACTTTGCTTTCATTTTCTGTAATGACACCGTTATACATATTGCCTTTTTGATTGATTGGGTCTGAATCGGGCAAGATGCCATTACATGATGCCAGGAGTAGAACAACTAGAAAGGCTAATAGAATTCTATTAATTTTTATTAATTTGGCCTGAAAATTCATTTTATGCTCCTTTAACAATAGCTGAAAGGCAATTGAAGCTCAGGCCAAAAAAAGTTGGCGGTCTGGCAGCCATAGTCATTCTCAACTTTAGGCCCAAAACTTTGCGTCCTATTCTTTCGAATAGTTTGCCTTTTTCAACCTCTATGTTTATTTATTTTTATTAAAAGAAAAAGAAGTCGGCAGTCTGGCAATCATGGCAGTTTCCTGCTTTAGATCCAAAACTTTGCGTCCTATTCTTTCGAATAGTTTGCCTTTTTCAACCTCTATATTGTCTATATTTAATTTTTGTAAATATAAATTATATTACTATACTATATTCCTTATTCCCTAAATAAAATTTTTTAGACAAAATTATTTAAGAATATTTTATTTTTCCAGTAATCTTGAGGGATATTCGGTCTTATTGGATAATTTATCCTGAAAACGTTCTAATGATAATTGGATTAGCCTGTCAATTAACTCACTAAAACTTATGCCGCTCTTTTCCCATAATTTAGGATACATACTGACATTAGTAAAGCCTGGGATGGTATTGATTTCATTTAAATAGACTAGAAAAGAATTATTCCTTTTCTGTACCAGAAAATCTACTCTGGCTAAACCAGCTGCATCAACAGCCAAAAAAGCTTCTTTTGAAATTTTTTGAATCTCTCTTGTTACTTCATCAGGTATTCTAGCGGGAATGATAAGTTGGGTATTATTATCAATGTATTTTGAATTGTAATCATAATAGGAACCGGCAGGTAAAATCTCTCCTACCACTGAGGCTTCTGGTGCATCATTGCCTAAAACACTGCATTCTACCTCTATAGCATTCTCAATACTCTCTTCAATAATAACTTTGCGGTCATATGATGTAGCAATTTTAATTGCATTATCTAATCCCTCATTGTTGAAAACTTTGCTGATGCCTACACTAGAGCCAAGATTTGCTGGTTTAATAAATAGTGGATAGCATAGGTTTTTTTCTATCTCGACTTTAATTTTTTTTGAATCTGATTTCCAGTCCCTCCTCTTAACCATTATCCATTTTGTTTGAGGTAGACCAGTATGATGAAAAATCTTTTTCATTAATTCTTTATCCATGGAAACTGCAGATGCTGCAACTCCTGAGCCCACATAGGGAACGTTCATCAACTCTAGCAAACCTTGAATTGCACCATCTTCACCAAAAGGTCCATGCAATAATGGAAATATAATATCCAATTTATCTAAAACAAAATAGTTTATCTCTCCGTCTTTCTTTTTGCTAATAAGTAGTTGATGGTCATCAGTTTTACTTTGCCAGCATACAATATTATTCCCTTCAATTTTCCCGGTAAGTAATGCATGTCGACTTTCTTCAGGAGATAGCCAGTATCCCTGTTTTGTAATACCTATTGGCACTACTTCATATTTTTCAGGGTTCATCCCATTAATGACCGAAGAGGCTGAACAGAAAGAAACTTCGTGCTCGCCAGATTTACCCCCAAATAGTATTCCTATTCTAAGTTTTCTTTGTTGTTTCATTATTTTCCTTTCCAAAAAGTATTACTTAAATTCTTCTAGCCGCCACCAATAACCGGGAATACTTCAATAATATCACCTTCTTTTACCGGGTATTCGAAATCTTTGATTATTTTATTAACCAGAACCATTCCGACAAAACCAATGGATTCTTTTGGTAAAAAACGATGCAAAATAGAAATTATATTCTCCTTTGCATCGAGGTCTATTTCCAGCATTTTATTAGAATTATCCTTTAAATATATTTCAAAACCGGAATAAAATATTATACTAGCTTTCATCAATTATTCTCTCTTATTTAGGATCATCATCTTTTCCATTCTTTTTTATTTGTAATGACCTTCTTATATCTTCTTCTTGCACCATTTTTTCTTTAATCTTTTTCTCAAATCCTCTTTCAGAAGGAAAATAATATTTATTCTTTTTTAACTGTTCAGGGAGATGCTGTTGTTCAACTATAGCATTCTTAAAATCATGTGCATACTGATATCCTTCCCCATAACCTATATCTTTCATCATCTTAGTTGGAGCATTACGGATAATAAAAGGTACCGGCAGTGAACCATATCTTTTGATATCCTGTCCTGCCAATTTTCTTCCTTTATAGATAGCATTACTTTTAGGTGCATTAGCCAAATAGACGGCTGCCTGTATCAGTGCTAAATCTCCTTCGGGCATCCCAATAAAATGAACTGCCTGCATTGCTGATACTGCGATAGATAGTGCTTGAGGGTCAGCATTTCCAATATCTTCTGAAGCAAACCTTATTAATCTACGGCTAATATAAAGAGGGTCTTCACCTGCTTCTATCATACGCACAACCCAATAGAGAGCTGAATGGGGATCTGAATCACGCATACTTTTATGTAAAGCTGAGATCAGATTATAATGTTCTTCTCCGTCTTTATCATAACGGAGTATATTTTTTTGTACAATCTCCTGAATCAGATTTTTGTCTATTACAATTATATCATCTTCTTTTAAGACAGCTATTCTGGTATTAACAGCAAATTCTAAAATATTCAAAGCAACTCTGGCATCACCATAAGATATTTGAACAATATTACTAATCACCTCATCACCTATCTCGATTGGTAAATTACCATATCCATTCACTTTGTCTATTATTGCACGTTGAATGATCTTTTTTAGATCATTTTCCTTGA
>JAXGTM010000151.1:0-4995 GCA_040774925.1 Atribacterota bacterium
ATTATTAAATAATTATTTTTTTATGCAAAAATAATAGATATATATCTATTATTATTTTATTATAATTTTGTTTGATTTGGCAAAAAATTTTTTAAACTTATGAATCGATTTAAAATATTTTTCTATGTTAATTAAGGGATTCAGGGGTTAAAGATTTAGATGGTGTGCCCGAGAGGATTTGAACCTCCAATCTACGGCTCCGGAGGCCGTTGCTTTGTCCGGTTAAGCCACGGGCACAATTATTACAAAATAATTTATAGAAAATCTTTTTGCACCCCAAACATCAGTACGGTAATTATTTGAAAAAAAATGATGTTTACTAATATGAAGTTTTTTGCTGAATTCTGTCTTTAGTAATAACTAATAAATTATTTAAAAATCGTAGAGTTTTAAATAATTTTCAAGAGAACCATTTGTAATGTGAATATAATTAAGGGATTTCAGTAACATCTTCGGGTTGTCTTATTATTCAGAGCCTCTGATCATTTCTTTAATGCGCATAATCGCAGAATTATTCGATCTAGCCATTTCGTCTAATTTCATAGTTATAAATTTAATAGTATCTTCCAAGTTAGGAATCATTACATATTCTAAGGCATTCACTCTTCTTCTGGTCTTTTCAATCTCATCAGTCAATAATGCTATAGATTTATCCAATTCGGCCATTTTTATCATTAATGGAATAATTTCATTGTATTTTTTTAGTGAGTTGTCAAGCTCAGGGTTAGAGCCAACCATACCATATGTAAACAAATCACCTTCATCTACAATTTTATATATGGGGACTTTTAAACTCATAACATTTTTATATTCAATTTTAACAGAAAGATTTCTTTGTGGAAATTGGAATATTGAGTTCTGATCATCTTCTCCCATATAAATGGTAGCAAGAAGAAAATCGTCCATACATTTCTTCATTTTATCATTAAATTCATCTCTAACTCTCTTATTCTCTTCAATTAATTTGATGAAAATCTGGATAAGTGCATCGCGCTTATCCTTCAATAATTTATAACCACGCAAAGCTAAATCTAATCTTCTTTTTAATTTAAGCAATTCCATGCGGTTAGGGTTTACGGTCAAAATCATTTTCTGCTGACACCTCTTTTAGATAGAATGGTGAAAAAAATCAGTAAAAGTGTAATTTAAATGGAATTATATTCTGATTGTAAATTAATTAATATCACAGTGTAAGTGTCATTTTCATTCATTTTTGGGCAAATATTTTTCTATATATTCATCCCTAATTCTCTTTAACTCATTTACAGGCAATATAGTAAGCGTTTCCCATCCAATTGCGAGACTTCTCAAAATATCCCTATTTTCGTCTTCTCCTTGCTGAACGAATAATTCCTCAAATTTATCAGAAAATTCAACATATCTTTTATCATCTTCAGTTAAAGCTGCCTCTCCCAGTATAGTGGCAAGTTCCTTTGATTCTTTTCCTCTAGCGTATGAGGCAAAAAGTTGATTCATAACATTAGCATGATCCTCTCTAGTTTTGTTATCTCCAATTCCCTTATCTTTCAAGCGTGAAAGAGATGGTAAAACATTTATAGGGGGATAAATTCCTTTTAAATGCAATTCACGGGCAAGTATGATTTGTCCCTCAGTAATATATCCTGTAAGATCTGGAATAGGATGTGTTTTATCGTCTTCAGGCATGCTAAGTATTGGCATAAGGGTTATCGATCCTTTTTTACCCTTAATTCGACCAGCCCTTTCATAAATTGAAGCTAAGTCTGTATACAAATATCCAGGGTAACCTCTTCTCCCGGGAATCTCCTTCCTTGCAGCTGAAACTTCTCTTAATGCTTCGCAATAGTTCGTCATGTCTGTTAAAATGACCAGTATATGCATATCTTTTTCGAATGCAAGATATTCAGCCGTAGCCAGTGCCATTTTAGGAGTAATAATTCTTTCTACGGCGGGATCATTTGCTAAATTAATATACATTACACTTTTTTCAATTGCACCAGTTCTTTTAAAATCATTAATAAAAAAGTTTGCCTCTTCGAAAGTAATACCCATAGCTGCGAAAACGACTGAAAAGCTTTCCTCTTTTCCCAAAACTTTAGCTTGACGGGCTATTTGAGAAGCTACCTTAGAATGAGGAAGTCCTGCACCAGAAAAGATGGGTAATTTCTGACCTCTTACCAATGTATTTAAAACATCTATAGAGGAGATTCCTGTTTGGATAAAGTCGTTCGGGTAATCCCTGGCATATGGGTTTAATGGGCTACCATTAATATCCAACCATTTCTCAGCAATTATTTTTGGGCCATGATCGATTGGTCTTCCGGAACCATCAAATATTCGTCCCAACATATCGACTGAAACGGGTATTTCAATAGATTTTCCTAAAAAGCGAACTTTTGTAGCAGAGACATCTATGCCCGAAGTTCCTTCAAACATCTGAACAATAGCTTTATCTTTAGAGACCTCAAGTACTTGCCCTCTTCTTTTTTCTCCATCTGATAATTCGATTTCAACCAATTCATCATATTTCACATCGATAATTTTATTAACAATTATTAGAGGACCATTTACTTCGGTTATTGTGGAGTACTCTTTTATCATAGCAATTCATCCTTTCCAGCTTTATTCAGTTTTAGGGAATCTATCTGTTCTATTATCTGCTCTTTGATTGCAAAAAAATCATTTAACTTTTCCTCAGATATAAACTTAGCTCGAGCTATTTTTGCTTTAACAGCGAGCCTCAGCAGCTGTTCGTTAGTGATGTCTTCTTCGTGAATCGCTGAAAGAGCTTGATTATGAAAGAAGATAATTAAATCAAGCATTAAGTGTTGTTTTTTCATAGAGGAATAAGTATCAATTTCATCAAAAGCATTTTGATGGAGAAAATCTTCTCTAATAGACCTAGCGGTATCAAGTGTTAAGCGTTCTTTTTTTGAGAGGGCTTCAATACCTACCAGTCTAACTGTTTCTTCTAATTCAGATTCTTCCTGCAGTATACTCATTGCTATTTTAGTGTTATTTATGAAATTTATATCTATTTCCTTATGAAAAAAATCGCTCAATTGATCGCGATATAGGGAATAACTTTTTAACCAATCAATAGCTGGGAAATGTCTACCATGAGCCAGTTTCTCCTGGAGGCTCCAATATACCTGAACGGTTCTGAGAGTGTTTTGAGTAACTGGTTCAGATAAATCTCCTCCTGGTGGAGAAACAGCTCCTATTACACTAATAGTAGCTTCTCTTTGCTGGGAACCAAGGGTATTTACTCGGCCAGATCTTTCATAAAAACTAGCAATTTTTGTTCCAAGATATGCAGGAAATCCTTCTTCTCCAGGCATTTCTTCTAATCTACTAGAAATTTCTCTCATTGCTTCAGCCCATCTCGATGTAGAATCTGCCATAAGAGCGACATTATAACCCATATCGCGATAATATTCTGCTATAGTTATTCCGGTATATACTGAGGCTTCTCGCGCTGCGACAGGCATGTTAGAGGTATTAGCAATTAATACAGTCCTTTCCATTAATGGTTTTCCGGTATTTGGGTCTATCAGTTCAGGAAATTCTAATAGAACATCTGTCATTTCATTACCTCTTTCCCCGCAACCTATAAATACAATTATTTCAGCATTACACCACTTTGAGAGCTGGTGTTGAACAACAGTTTTCCCACTACCAAATGGACCAGGAATACAGGCTGTCCCTCCCTTAGCAATTGTAAAGAAAGTATCTATAACCCTTTGTCCGGTAATCAAAGGTTCAATAGGTGGTAATTTCTCCTTATATGGTCGTATTCTTCTTACCGGCCAATTCTGCATCATTTTAACTTTTTGGATAGTACCATTTTTATCTTTAATAGTGGCGATAGTGTCTTCTACTGTGAAACTTCCACTGCTGATGTTTTCAATAATTCCTTCTATACCAAAGGGCACCATTATATAGTGAGTTACAATAGATGTTTCCTGTACCGATCCCAAACGATCCCCTGCTCTGACTTCTTCCCCTTCTTTCATAAAAGGGCTGAAATTCCATTTCTTATTTCTATCGAGGCTGTTAGCTTCGACTCCTCTAGAAATGAAGGAGCCTTCGTTCTTAAAAATGATATCTAATGGTCTTTGAATGCCATCAAAAATAGACTTAACCAGGCCAGGTCCAAGTTCAACGCTCAAAGGTAAGTTAGTAGTATAAACAGGTTCTCCGGGACCTATTCCAGAAGTTTCTTCATAAACCTGTATAGTTGCACGATCTCCATTAAGTTCAATAATTTCTCCAATAAGCTTTTTTTCACTTACTTTAACTACATCAAACATTTTGGCACCAAGCAAATTTTCAGCAACCACAACGGGACCGGATACTTTTATTATTTTGCCAGTATTATCTTGCATTATTATTCCTCTTTTCTAAACAATATATCTGTACCAACCGCTTTTTCCACATTCTTTCTTAGTAATTTTAGGCTAAGTTCAGAAGACTCTGAACGGTTAGGAAGAATGCAAATTGAATTTGGTGAAATTACTTGAATTTTTTCAATTTCATCTATTATAAGTTCAGCAATATTATCTGTAATAAAAATTATCTTAAAGTTTTCTTTTGTACATTTTTCCAAAGCATCTTTCGCTTCAGTAAAATTATTTGCAGGAAATAATTTAAATCCTAACAGGTTAAAACCAAATATTAACTCTTTTTCTCCGATTATAGCGATATTAGACATAAGTGTTCCTAACACTACCTTTAATAATTTCGATTGGGAAGTTATATTTCTTACTATTAAAAATAATTCTAATATTTTTTAGATCATTTCTTTTGGCATAATAATAACCAATAATACTCTCCAATCCAAAAGTCGTATATTTACCAATATTAAGCAGGCTTAGCAGATAATTATCGCTTAGCCGTTCAAATTCTAATAACGAATTCTCTTCCAACCAATATTTCATTCCATTTTCGATTATTTGATTGTACTCAGTTTTCTGGAAATTATTTGACCAGGAGTGCATTGAGTTACCATAAATA
>JAXGTM010000152.1:0-4988 GCA_040774925.1 Atribacterota bacterium
CATCGATCATCTCATCACTTACTCCATTTTGAATTTCATTATCGGAAATCAACTTCCTGGCTATCAGCATATTTTCTGATTTTTGATTTATAGCATTGACGATTATGCGTTGATCTACATTTTTTGCCAGGCCTTCCTTTATCTTATTCAGAATTGGTTTTTCTGAAATACCTTCTTTTTTCGTCGAAACAAGTACATCAAAAAACTTCTTCACATTATATGGGTCAACATTGTTTTTAACACTATTTTTTATTAAAGAGAGAGTATCTTCCTGCGATATTCCGTCATTCATTGCATCCTGCACAGAATTGAGAATCATCCTCTTCTGGAAGTCACTGTATGAAGAATCAGCAAGGTACTCTTCCATGCTGGAAATATGATTGTTTTCAGAAGATTCACCTGCTAAGGCAGAAAAAACAGTGAAAAATAGTATGAGTGAGACGATTAACAGGCATGATAAAATATATGATACTCTGATACCGTTTTGCATTCTATATGATTTATTAATTCTTTTCATTCTATTTATCATTTTTTCTCAGCCCTATTCACATTTACTTATTTCAAGCACTGCATTTTTGTTGCCAAATCCATCGCTGACATAACGGTAAGCTGATGGATCAGGAATCCATTTCTGTCCATCCAGTATAAACATGTATTCATATCGCCCTGGTTCTAATCTCAAGGTTACTGACCATATACCATCATCATTCTCGTCTTTTAACAGATCTCTATCCGGATCCCAATCATTAAAATCTCCAACTACTGCGATGCTTTTAACCTGACTGGCATCTGCACGCATTGAAAAAGTGATTTCAGCCAAACGGTTTCCCGGACAGGGTTTATATTCCTCAACAATTGGAGAAAAATACATATTGTATCCTAAAAAAATGGTTGCCAGAGTTACTGCCAAAGCAGCTGCCCATTTCAAAGAAACACGGGGTATGATAATAAGTCGGATAAGTTTTTCGAGCCAGCTTTCTTTTGAAACTGATTCCTCTTCATATATTTTCTGAATGACATTGGCAGTAAAATCTGATGATAGTTTTTCTTCAGGTAATGACAAGGATAAGGAAGTCAAATTCTGGAAAAGATTCTGCCATCTTTCAAATTCTTCCCGGCATTCTGAACAGGAGTCAAGATGCTCTTCTATCTCAGCAGACTCTGCTGCTGATAGTCTTCCCTCCAGATAATCTTCTATATATTCTTTTATATTCTGACAATTATTTTTTTTCATTTAAAGAAATGTATCCTTGTAGAAATTTACCTTCTACCCAATAATACGTAAAAAAAGATTTAATGTT
Source organism: Atribacterota bacterium (assembly GCA_040774925.1). Lineage (GTDB taxonomy): Bacteria > Atribacterota > Phoenicimicrobiia > Phoenicimicrobiales > Stramentimicrobiaceae > Stramentimicrobium. The sequence goes on from JAXGTM010000152.1 coordinate 1,302, forward strand.
ACATAAAATAAATAATTTTTGAAAATATTTTTTTATTTTTCTTCAATTAAATCTTTTAGTTGTGTTCTTGCTCTATGCAGGCGTACTTTGACGGAATTCATGGGAATATTTAAAATCGAGGCAATCTCATGGTAAGAAAGATTTTGCATATGACGTAAAATTATTATCTCTTTATGGATTAACGGCAAGGAATTGATAGCAGACAGTAAATCATTTTTAGACTCCTGATGAACATGCCATTCTTCGGGATTCATTGTTAATTTATCATCATTAATGTGAAGAGGATTTTTTATTTCATTATCTTCTTCCTGGCTGGCAAAAAAGGTAATATTGCTGTCTTTCCTTCTCATCTTATCCCTTATGGTATTCAGGGCAATCTTATGGAGCCAGCTAGAAAAAGAGTAATTGGGGTTATACTGGTGAAGCGAGCGATAAGCTTTGATAAAAGCTTCCTGAGCAATATCCTCACTATCATGATAATTTCCAGTCATTCGTAAAGCCAGCTGATAAATTAAATTTTTATATTTTTCCACTAGATAAGAAAATGCCTCAGTATTTCCTGATTGGCATGATTCGATCTTTTCCTGATCATTGTGGCTGTCATACATATTATTTACTGTCATTTTTAATAATTAAATATTTAATTTTTTGAACAATATCATCATCTGTAACATATCCATTGCTTTAAATATCTTTGTTATTTAAATATTTTTAATATTCGTTTATATGTTTCATCTGTTAGCAATAATTATCAATTCAATATTAATTATATTGCAAATTGCAATATTTATATGGGGCTGTTACTTGTATCATTATTTATAAATGAGATAAGAGAATGAATATCTTTTAAATTTCAGGATTTTCTGCTTGAACTTCTTCTTCAGGTGGCAGATGTTTTTCCTTTATATCATTAATACGCTTTTGAGCATCTTTAGCAATAGATTTACCATCTTCCCAGGTACTGTTCGGGTAATTGTCTATAATTATTTGATAGGCATCGATTGCCTCTTGCCACATTTCAAATTCTTCATAGCAATAGCCAGTATAAAAATAGGCGGCTGGCGCAATTAATCTATTTTCTCCTGGCCAGACTGCCTGTGGATAATTATTAATTGTTGAATGGAAAGCATTTATAGCCTGCTCATAATTTTTCAGTTTATAGTAAATTTCACCGATAAAATATTGGGAGGGAGGTGCATAAATACTTTGTGGATAGAGTGTTACCACCTGCTGAAAAGATTGGATTGCTTCAATATTGTTATTTAATCTTTTATAGCACCAGGCAACTCTATATTGGGCATAAGGAACTAAATCACTTAAAGGATATTTATCAATAACCAATTGAAACTGTACACTGGCATTATAATAATCACCGGTATAGTAATAGCAATTTCCAATCCCCATACGTGCATCATCAGCCCAGATGCTGTCAGGATAATAAAAAAGAAGGAGAGAATATTCGTCTCTTGCCATAATATATAATTCATTAATCTCATAGATATTGCCGATATAGTATTGGGCATCATCAACCCAGATGCTGTCAGGGAAGTTTTTACGCAAATCAATTAAGGCATCTAAGGCGAGCTGATATTCTTTTTGTGTCAGATGTTCCATCGCTGTATTATAAAGGACGGTATCTTCCTTGGGCTGAAGAATGATGGGTTCCCCAAAATAAACTTTATTTACAATATTCGGCTCCAGAAAAACATTAAGCAGTTTTAAGGTTGAATATCCTTCTTTCACTATTGTTACTGTTCTCTTACCAGCCGGAGCTTCTGTAAGTAGAAAATATCCATTCTGGTCTGTGGTGGCAGTATTGGTAGTACCATTTATACTTATTAAAGCACCTGAAACAGGAGTTGAACTATTTGCTTTTTTGACATGCACAACTCCTTCCAGAGAACCATTCTGATGGTTAAAAGCATTACAACCATTGAAAAAGAGAGCAGTAATCAATGTAAATAATAATATTAAAAAATATTTTATAAAAGAAGCCGGAAAAGAAGTTTTTTGAAAAAATATTTTTCTTTTATTATTATTATTTCTTTTATATATTTTAATTTTTTTATTGTCAGTTTTTAATCTATTATTCAGACATAAAGAAAACAAATTTCAATCTCCTTTAACAGTCGAATCTTTATTTTGTATTTGACGCAGTTCCTTCTTTGCCAGTTCGGCAATTTCTGAATCAGGATATTCTTCTATAATAAGATGATAATAATACTCAGCATTCTGCCTTTCGCCTATTTTATCATAGGAAAGTCCTAAATGATAGTAAACAAAATCACTTTTCACTCCTGATTCAAGATAGGCAAGAAAACTATTGATTGCATTCTGGTATTCTTTCTGCTGAAAATAAATCCAACCTATATTATAGTATACACTTGTAAGAAAAGGCTGCTCTTCCAGGAGTTTTTGGTAAATATCTATTGCTTCCTGGAATTCATTGACACCCGGTATCAGGCTTCGTATCTGGTAAATATAGGCTAATCTCATATAATGATTAGTATGATCTTTTTCAGGGTTTTCATTAATAACTTTTAAGTATTTTTCTATAGCAATATCTGATACCTCATATGCCTGTCGAAAATTTTTTGTTGCACTGAATATATTCATTTTTTGTGCATATAATTGACCCTGCTGGAAATATGATTGTCCTATATAGTAATATATCTCAGGGTTTTCAGGATCGAGCAATTGACATTTTTCAAATTGTTTTATTGCTTCAGAATATTCACTTTTAAAAAATAACTCCTTTCCTTGCTCTAAACAAGTCAGGTTATCGGAATTATTCTTTTCTATACCAGAAGTATTACTAATATTTCTTTCGCTAAGCAAAGCTTCTCTTTCACTTTCCTGGGCACCTTCGGCTGAAACCGTTAACGCAAATGAATAGGCGAAATTAAATGGATAGGAAAAAAAAGCAGTAAATACGAACAAAAGGAGAATCAAAGCAACTAACATCGATTGTCTTATTTTCTTATTATTATTTAAATTTATTATACTCATTGGTTATTCTTCCTCCCTCCCCATCCTCCCCGTCCATTTTAAGTACTATTTTTATAATTAATTTTTCAAATCCAAATAGTGTTAAATATAGGAATTATTGCTCTATTGGCGTAGCAAGAGGTCTATTTTCATATTACATTCAAAATATATGTAAACAATTTTTCACAACCATTTTTACAAGCAAATACAAGCAAATACAAATAAGGGTAAATACTTTAAAACAAGTAACAGTTAATATTTCTTAATGCCATATGTTAAGTATATGTGATTATTACAATTAATTAATATAAAACGATATTATTTATCTGATATAGTATAAAGTGATGATGAAATTAAGTCAATTCAACTTATAAAGTCATTTCGTGAGTCTGTGCTATATTTTCTGTAAAAGTAAAATGAGTTAATTAAAGATTAACTTGAAATGGGCCATCAAGAACCTCCATAATAATTAAAAAAGAAACTAAAATCATTAAGGAGGATTAGTTCAAGATGACCCAACTAAATAGTAATTCAATAAAGGCTATTTTGCAAGAAGAATTAAATACAGATGGAGATTTTCTAAAAGAGATGGTAAGGAGTATTATGCAAAAGCTTATGGAAGAAGAAAGAGATGCTCAGGTAGGTGTATTATCTCATAAAAGGGATGATACTAAAAGAAAAGCCAATCGTAATGGCTAC
>JAXGTM010000153.1:0-4932 GCA_040774925.1 Atribacterota bacterium
GTAACACTATGGAACCAATTGTCCGGCTCTCTACCTATAACCTGTGCCGGGATCATCTCATAATTATAATATTCTTTAAATTGTGCCATTTTTGCTATTCGGTCGTAAGCAGATAATTTTTCTTTTAGAATAGCGTTTTCGTTTTGAAGTTCAAGGTTTTCCTGCTCAAGTTGTTTGTTTTTCCTATGTATACTTTCGGTTTCAGCTAATATTTGAAAGTATTTTACAAATTGTTTTGAAGAATTCTGAACAAAATGATTGATAGGTTTAATAACTAAGAAACCCATATCTTTTACTAACCCCATCATCCCTTTTCCATGATAATCAACTGTAATAAGAAATGCTGAAAATAGGGAAAGACATAGGAATAAAATAAAAGCTTTTTTTTCTTTCGTATATTTTTTCAACAAAAAACGCTCCTGGCTATTTTAAAAACTACTTTAGGAACATATGGTTATTTTACAATGTGTTGGTATTTTCAGGTATTTTAACTAATGATATTTTTATACTATTTATTTACTCCGGAAAGTTTTCATAAGGACTCTACTATATTTATCAAAATTTTCTAGAGCTTCACCGGTTCCTTTTACAACACAATACTGTGGCTCCTTTGAAACAAATACAGGTATTTTTATTTGCTCTTGAATTATCTTATCTAAATCTGCCAGCAAAGAACCTCCTCCGGTCATAATTAAGCCCTTGTTTATAATGTCAGATACTAGCTCTGGTGGAGTTTTTTCCAAAGCCATTTTTACAGTATTAGTTATTATTTGAACCGAACTATATATGGCTTCCTTCAGTTCATCTTTAGTTAATTCTATTTTTATTGGCAAACCCGTCAGTCGATCTCTTCCTCTAGCTTCAAATTTTTCCTCTTCAACAACATCTTCAAAGTAATTGCTACCTCTGGAAAGAGATTTTTTTAGATCTTCAGCAGTAAGGTCTCCTATTAAAAGACCCCTGCTTTCTTTTATATATTTAACAATCTGTTGGTTCAAAAAATCTCCAGCTACTTTAGTCATTTCACTTACTACAATTCCTCCTAAAGAAATAACCGCAACTTCTGAAGTACCTCCTCCTATATCTATTATTAAATTGCCCATTGGTTCAAAAGTTGGTAGTCCGGCGCCGATAGCAGCAGCAATCGGTTCTTCAATCAAAAATACTCTTCTTGAACCACACTCATAAGCGACCTCAGATACTGCTCTTTTTTCGACTTCCGATACCCCGGAAGGAACACATATGGTTATTGAAGGTTTTATGAACTGATAACGGGTAAATATCTTTTTTATAAAATACCGTAGCATCTCAGCGGTTACTTCAAAATTGGCGATAACACCATGCTGCAAAGGCCTGATAGTATATACTCCTTTTGGTGTTCTACCTACCATTTCTTTTGCTTCTTTCCCTACTTTTAAAATACGGTTATAGTTCTTTTGATATGCAACTATGGATGGTTCTTCTAATATGACACCCCTCCCTTTAACATATACCATAGTTGTACTCGTACCCAGATCAATACCAATATTTCTGGAAAGAGAAAGCGATAGAGAAAGGTTAAACATGTATGGAACCTCTTTTGGTTAGTATTTTTATATTTTAAAACTTAGTGTAACTCTTATATATTATAAGACAACAAAAACATGTTTACATTGATGAAAAAATATATTTTTACCTGAAGTAATTATTTTATTAGTTCTTATGATTTCATCTTATGCCATGTAGCAGGCTTTTGGGTAATTATATAATATTTATTACTTATTTAGCAATCTTACTTTGCTAATTCCTGATCATATCTATCTTCCATGTTTGGGATAGCTAAGAAGCTTCAATAATTTAAACTATGAAACCAGGTCAAAATCAAGTATTTTAAATAAATCTTTTAACGCTAAATCTTTCAATGGTATAATCTTCCCCGGGAAATATTCCTGCTTTTTGTCTGGCAATGTCTATCTGTTCTTCGACTGAATCAATACCATCAAGATTGGGTAATAAAAGACCCTTTTTAAAGCCATAGCTAACTATAACTCCATATATTTTTGGATCAAGCTGGCTAATGTTATTAATTTTTTCCGGAGCAGAAAGAATATCTACAGATATTGATAAACTATCTATCTCATCTAAATTAACCGGATAGAATCTATTATCATGAATAGCAGCACTAACTGCATTTCCAATTATCTCCAAAGCTATATTATCTTTTGTAGGAAAAATAGTACCGATACAACCTCTTAACTTTCCTTCTTTTTTTAAAGAAACAAATACACCAGCTCTTTTTCCTGATAGCTCTGCCGGTAGATTATCAGGAAGAGATAACATTTTTTTATTTTGCAAGTAATAAGATATGCTTTCCCTGGCTAAAGCTACCGGAACACTTTCTTTTCTAACAGCCATATAATTTCAGCTCCTTTACTAAAAAATTTTCAAACATATTAGATGGCAAATGCTAAATCCTTTTTTGTAATTTGTCATCTAATTAATTGTATATTTCATTTCAGCATATTCTCGGAAGCTGTTCTCCACTTAACATATTCACAATTCTTTTTCCACCAATCTCTGTTCTCAGAACAACTTCCCCTCTCCCCTTAGCAATGACTCTTCCAATAATTGCTGATTGATCTCCATATTTACAATTTTTCATCTTCTCTAATATTTTTTCAGCATATTTCTCAGGCACAAAAGCAATCAGAACACCTTCATTAGCAAGATAAAGAGGGTCAAATCCTAAAATATTACAAGCATCCTTTACTATATTTTCAACAGGTATCTTTTCTTCTTCTATCTCAATCTCAACTAAAGAAGATTGAGCAATTTCATTTAAAGCGGTAGCCAGCCCGCCCCTGGTAGGATCCCTTAACACTTTTATATCTTTTGTAACACTCAGCATCTCCTGCACCAGGTCAGCTAATGGTGCCGTGTCACTCAAAATATTTTTTTTCAGCTGTAAATTTTCTCGTAAAGCAAGTATACTAATACCGTGATTTCCAATGGGCCCACTAATAATCAATACATCACTAACTCCAGCGTTAGCCGGGTCTATATGAACTTCTGAATCAATATATCCTATACCGGTAGTATTTATAAATATTTTGTCAACATCACCTCTATTAACTACCTTAGTATCTCCCGTAACTATCATAACTCCGGTGTTACGGGCTGCCTCAGCAATACTGACAGTTATTTCCTCTAATTCCCTCATGGAAGTCCCCTCTTCAATTATAAAGGAAATGCTTAGATAAAGTGGATGAGCACCACACATTGCAAGATCATTTATAGTCCCATGAATTGCTAGATGGCCAATATTCCCTCCATTAAAAAAAATAGGGCTTATCGTATAAGAATCTGTTGAAAAAGCAATTCTCTTGTTTATTGGTGGTAATATTGCCCCATCATGCAATTGTTTTAAAAAAGGGTTATCGAAATGTTTTAGAAAAAGAGAGCTAATCAGCTTGTTAGTCAATTTACCTCCACTGCCGTAATCGAGTGTAATTATTTCATCGCTCATTTTAATTCTTCCTTTTTAGATAAAATCTATGAATTAACACATATTCTCAAATCATCTATTTAATATATTGAGCTAACTTATTTTAAAATAGTATATAAAGTGTTGTACCTTCGTATCTAAAATTATGTGTATTTCTTATTTTTGATTATATTGGTAATATGCAGCACAGGTTCCTTCACTGGATACCATACAAGACCCTATAGGACTAGAAGGAGTACAGGCTTTTCCAAAGAGTGGACACTCTAATGGACTAATAACTCCTCTTAATACATCTCCGCATCTACAGGACGTATCTTCTGCTACTTCTTCGATTTCTATAAAATAATTTCGTGCATTAAAATCAGAGAATTCCGGCCTCAAATCTAATCCACTTTGAACAATCGTACCTAAACCTCTCCATTGGCTATCTATCTGCTTAAATACACGATATACCATATTTAAAGCTGTAGGATTACCTGTTTCTCTTACTGCCCTAGAATATTTATTTTCTACTTTTGGTGCTTTTTCAACTTTCTGTATAATTAGATGAAAGATTGCCCTGAGAATATCAACAGGTTCAAATCCAGCAATAACACAAGAGATGCCATAGCATTCTGGAATAAATTTGTACGGATCTGTGCCAATAATAGCACTTACATGTCCCGGACAGAGCATACCATCAATATTAACTTCTCTACTATCTAGAAGAGTTTTTATAACAGGGGGCATAAGTTTGCAAAGACTTAGGAGATAAAAATTAGAAATCAATCTTTCTCTTGCCTCTAAAACCACACTTGCCAACAAAGGTGCAGTTGTTTCAAACCCAACCCCTATTAGAATTACTCTCTTATCAGGATATTCATTGGCTATTTCTAAGGCTTGAAGGGGAGAATAGACTATCCTAATGTCAGCCCCTTTTGCTTTCTCTTTTTTCAAACTGGAAGTACTTCCAGGCACCCTGACCATATCACCAAAAGTAGCTATTATTGTATTGTCCATCTTAGATAATGCAATGATATGGTTTATTTCTGTAAGAGGAGTAACGCATACCGGACAACCAGGACCAGAAATTAAATGGATATTTTCTGGCAAGAGGCTCTTTATACCAGAACTGAAGATGACTCTGGTATGTGTACCACAAACTTCCATTATATTAATCTCTTCTTTAGTCAATTCTTTTATTCTTCTTAATATCGACTGACATAGCTTCTTATTTTTGTATTCGTCAAAATATTTCAAGATTCTATTTCCTTCCAGATCTGTTCTATTTCATCTGCCTGTTTTTGGTCAATCTTGGTAATTGCATATCCGGCATGGATAAGGACATAGTCCCCTTCGTCAATTTCAGGTAATAGTTCAATACGAATCTGTTTTCTAATACTCCCTTGCATGACTTCTGCCTCCACCGAATTAATCTTTTTAATAATCTTACCGGGAATTGCAAGACA
>JAXGTM010000154.1:0-4851 GCA_040774925.1 Atribacterota bacterium
ACCTGTGACCAAAATGTTTTAAAAGTAGTTTCAGAAAATATTGGAATGATTTTCTTGGGAGCGGCAATGGTATTCTTACAGCATTACGGTCTAATCGAGGAAAAAAACGAATTAATTAAAGATTACGAATCTTATGTAAAGCTACTTTTTGGGAATCAGGCGCCATTTAAGGAAGCTCTTCAAAAAGTATATGATATTGTGAAGCTGCTTGAACGAAATTTCTATGCTAACGACGAAAATAAAACAATTGATAACTGGCAAATTTGGATAAGAGAAATTCTTTCAAGACAAAACAAGTCACACGTAGGAGAAACATCTTATTTTTTTGGAGTAGAGTTACTATATGATGATAAGAAAATGACTGATGAATTGCTAAAGCATATAAAAATGACAAAAAATTTTATAATGGAAATACGTTCCAAGGAATAAAAAAGTAAATAGCACTGTTTCTTTTTTAATAGAATTTGTAGGTTAGAATATAACTTTAATTGTATAAAATAGGATTTCTTAAAATCTCAAAAAATATCTCTCCATTATAAATTTATGTCCTAGAATCGTCTATATAATTTTCTAATCAATTGTATCTTTTAAAGTTTTATGGTGAAATATCTTTCAATATTATCACAATTACAACCTATTTTAAAAAACCCGTTATAGCAATTCTCTGGCACGATAATTAACTAATCATTCTAAATATTTTTCAATTCGTTTTTTAATATATTCCCAATCTGGATTTCCGTAATTAAAGAATGAATTGAAATTATCTTTAAACCACTCATAGTAATCATTTACAACAAAGTTATAAAAAGTATCCAGCAAATCACAATACAAAATATTATCAGGTATATCTATCCCACTCAACTCATCTTCCAAAAATTCTTGCACAATTTTCTTATCTATCATTTTATTTCTCCAAAGAATCAAATATTAATTTATCTTTTTTATTCTTAACTGAATAGACATGCCAATCACTAGAATGCAATTCTTTACTTTTTAAATATGCTTTCACCAATTGGAAAGAAGCTAAGTATATAAAATTATATAAATCGTATTTAACAAAAACCTTTATTGGCTACAGCCTAACCTGATAATATACTAATAGAACTAGAGGTAATTGGCAATAAGATTTTGCCAGGGAAGATATTGTGGAAATAAGTATTATAATTAGCTGATAACCTCTGAATAATTGAATGTTAGTCAAAATTTTGTGGTAATATAATTTTAGAGGTCAATAAATATTATGAACAAGAAGAATATTTTGAAAAAATCTTTTTTAAATCAGGATTATGGAAAAGGGCAGGAGATTGCCAATAGTATCACACATGGGTTTGGAGCACTTCTAAGCATTATTGGCTTAATTATACTCCTTTATATATCTATAGAAAAAGAGGACATATGGCGAATAGTTAGTTTTGCTATTTATGGAGCGACGCTTATCTTCCTTTATGTTAGTTCAACGCTATACCATAGTGTTGCTGATAAAAGAAAAAAATATTTTTTTCGCATCATGGACCATATCGCTATATATCTTCTCATTGCTGGCTCTTATACCCCATTAACCTTGATATTATTACGAGGACCATTGGGCTGGATAATTTTTGGGGTAGTATGGCTTATTGCACTTGTTGGTATCTTTATGAAGATATTCTTTTTCAGTAAAACGAAAATCCTTTCCATGATTCTTTATGTAATAATGGGCTGGCTTATTGTTGTGGCTACCAAGTCAATCATCAGCATATTCCCCAATGGCATGCTATATCTTATGATTGTAGGGGGTCTCTGTTATTCTTTAGGTATCATCTTCTATGTAATTTCTAAAATACCTTATAACCATACGATCTGGCATATCTTTGTTCTGGCGGGTAGTCTTACCCATTTCCTGGGTTATTATTTCTTTCTGGCATAAAACAAGAATCATAGAACCCAATGAGGTCGGGTCTCAACATTGGACATTGTAAAACAATACCCAACATTAAAACCTGACCCAGTCAGTTTCTATATACCCATAATATCAAACAGGTGTTATTCAATCGGTTGGCAGAATTTTACTATTTACGCCAGTAGTTGTTTGCAGCTGCTATGGTCTGGAATTCAATAGCCACCACCTGGGCAGCAGCAGTAAGACTATTTGGGTTTGTAGAATACTCCTCACGATGTGCTTTCAGTACATCGAGGTCGGGCTGTATATTATGAATAGTATGACGGGCAATCAGCATAGCTAAAGCGCGCCCCTCCTCCGGCGTATCGGTGATAAGCGTACCTCCTGGTATCATTACCAATTCTGAATCTGGTAGACGATTCATTTTGTTCCTCCTTTTCCTTTTAATTAAACTCTAATATTCTATTTTTATTTCCTTAAAAAATAATTTAAATCTGTTTCACAGGTTCAGTAACTGCATTTGATCCAGCAATATGTCCATAAGTCAATGCCGGGCCAATAGTACTACCCCCACCCCAATAGGCATTGGCTGTAGGAGAAGCAATACAGTTACCCGCTCCATATAAACCCGGAATTGGGTTATCAAAATTATCCAGTACCTGGGCTTTCTTATTAATTACCGGTCCACCATTTGTATCAAGCGTTCCTGCTGCTAAGATTACTGCATAATAAGGTCCTTCTTCACTCAAAGGATACATTGTATAGTTTGTACTATCCTTTGGTGGCCATTCCACTCCAGGAATGGTAGGTGGGAAAGTAGTCCATTCCCGATCATAGTTGAAATCACCACGTCCAAAATCCTCATCTTTCCCAGCTGCCGCAAAGCGATTGAATCTGTCAACAGTATCTTTCAGATTTTCTAAAAATCTTTTATCTAGAGAAAAACCTCCGGTATGAGGTGCTAGTTTTTTCAGTCGTGCTGAAATGTTTTCAGCCAGTATATCAAAAGTATCTCCAGTGATAATGTGTTCAGCCTCTGTACCTTGAACAGGGAATGGTGTAAAGCCCTGCCAATAAGTGGCAGTACGCTGGTCAAAAATCATGAATAACAACATATTTGTCCATTCTGCATATTGAGGGTTCCACACAAAATGAGCCATTGTTCTATCAGAATAGTTACGCTTTTCATCCATCACTCTGAATCCATATTTGTTAACTTCTAAAACACTGTCACCACCAACATAAAAAACGTTATGGACTCCACCAGGATATTTAATGGCGTTTTCCAGTATAAGCTGTGCTCTCCAGGCACCGGCCATATTGCCCAGTTTTGCACCTATCTCTCCGCCCATTTTGACAAAATCTCCCTTATTTGTTGGGGCAGAACATCCTCCAAAATGAGGTCCTCGTTGAAAATGCAGCATCATTTCGGTGTTGTGGGTATAACCTCCGCTGCCAAATATCACTGCTTTTCTGGCACGGAAATTCAGAGTATCTTCCCCGTCTTTTAAAACTGTGAGACCTATTACCTCACCTCGAGTATTCCGTAAAATATGTTTTACTTCATGATTGGTAAGTATTGGGATTTTATTATTGTCTGCCCATGATTTCAATTGCTTGATCAATTCTCCTCCGTAGGATAGCTTACCTTCTTTATTCTGGGTAAAAAGACATCTTCCTCTAACCCCCTTGTTTTCTGGAAGGTGGTCCATATAATCTACCTGGGGCTTCCCTGTCCAGTTTATCTCATTTATAGTTTTTATTGCCCCACAATCTTCTAAAAATTCAACTGCCTGATGTGCCATGTCATAGTAGGTATCAATTAATTCAAAATCGTTCTTAAGGAGACCGAGCATCGCGTCATCAGGGTTATGCAATTGAGGATAAGAAAGCCGTGCCATATAATTCACAGCGTCTTTCTTTTCATCTTTTATCCCCATCTTTTTTTGGAAACGGTTATTTGGTGTCCAAAAGCCTCCACCTGAACGCATTGTAGTTCCACCGACAATAGAGCCCTTTTCCAGCATAACTACCTCAGCGCCTTTTTCTTTGGCGGTAATTGCAGCAGAAAAAGCTGCTGCACCACTGCCCACCACTAAAATATCAACCTCTTTATCAAAATTCATTTTCCCTCCTCCTTGCTTTTCGGCAAAGTTTAACTCCCTCTTTTTATAGAAGGAGTTAAACTTATTGTAAACATATTCCTATATTTATAGTATATTTCTAATAAAAAAGAGTTGGAGTAATTATACTACTCTCCTCCTTTAGTGATACAATAGTAACCATTTTCAAACCCTTTTTCTTCCCAAACAGGACAGGAGCCACATATACATCCCTGTCTGGTTTTGATACACTTGCTCACTTCTTCAACCAGACAATATGCCAGAGGGTCGCCGCAATCCAGATAAGATGGGCAACCAGGACATATACATTTAGCCTGTAATTTCTTATCAACATTCTTATTTACCATTCTTATTCACCTCCTTTACTTTTCTAAAACATTTCAATAGAGGGTACTTCGACATTTTTGTCCAGACCTTAACTTTCCAGTAATCTTAATAAATGAGTAAATTAAAAAATATTTTTAGATTAGTTTGTAAAAATTGATATTTGTTCTGTATGTAGAGTTATTTTTATGGGTTTGATTGGTAGTAATCCTTTTTTATCTTAAAAGGGTTCTTATTCAATAGGATTACCTATTAGAACAGATAATGTGAATAAAAAAGTTCGATATTTCAATTGTATTTAAATATTTTTCAATTTCCTGGTTCTGTTTTAGGCTTCAAAAATATTAAATTTTAAAATGGCAATATTTTGAGAGTAGAACTTGATGAAGTTATGTGATGTGACTTCTATGTTATTTGATATTATACAGGTGAAATTATTATTGTCAAACTACAAAAATATCTACCTTACTTATAAAAATGGTTATTTCGACATCTCTTTTATTGAGAAATAAGAATTCCGTTAAA
>JAXGTM010000155.1:0-4814 GCA_040774925.1 Atribacterota bacterium
TTTATTAATAGCAGAAACAGAGTCTCCCCCACCTACTACTGAATATACTTTTCCATATAAACTTGCTATTTCTCTGGCAATTGCGTTGGTACCAATCGCAAATTTCTCAACTTCAAAAACACCTAATGGCCCATTCCAAAATATTGTGTTTGCACTACTAATTACTTTTTTGAAAGTACTAATTGTTTTTTCTCCAATATCTAAGCCAATCATATTTTGCTCGATTTTTTCGATTGGTACATTAAAACTAATGGCATTTTCCCCACAATCCAGTACAGTGTGAACATCTTCAGGTATAATGATTTCCTTTTTTAAATTAGTTGCTTTAGAAACCAATTGCTTAACAAGATTTATTTGATTTTCTTCACAAATTGATTTGCCAACTTCAAATCCACTAGCGGCAATAAAAGTATATGCCATTCCGCCACCAATTAATATCTTGTCACTTATATCAATTAATCTGTCCAATATTTCAATTTTCCCTGACACCTTAGAGCCACCGATTATTGAAATTACTGGTTTTTTGGGATTAAACAATAATTTATCAAGAGCTTCAATTTCATCTGATAGTAAAAATCCAGCATATGAAGGCAAAAAAGATGTTACTCCAACAGTAGAAGCATGAGCCCTGTGTGCCACACCAAATGCATCGTTTACAAATATATCTGCAAGTGAAGCTAATTGTTGAGAAAAAGATATATCGTTAGCCTCTTCTTCATTGTAAAAACGTAGGTTTTCTAACATTACTATTGTACCAGGGTTAATATTAGCAATTGTATTTTGAACTTCTTTACCTATACAATCATCTAATTTAATAACATCCCTTTTTATAATATTCTCCAGGGATTTAGCAATAGGGTTAAGCCTTAATTCTTCAACGATTTTACCATTAGGCCTACCTAGATGGCTTATCAATATTATGGTACAGTTATAAGATAATAAATAATTAATAGTATTCAGTGCAGCTCTTATCCTTGTATCATCTTCAACCATTAAATCTTTGCTTAATGGAACATTAAAATCAACTCTGAGAAGTATTTTTTTATTCTTAATATCATCTTTATTCAATTCTTCCAATAGATACAATGAATTTTTCATTTTTTTCATTTTCCCTATGTTTTAAAAAAATGTTTATTCGTCTGGATAATTATAAATATATCTTTACAAAGAATATACTTACCATTTCTTTATAGTAATTAGAACAATGATTATCACTAAAGAAGGCAGGAGATTAGCAATTTTTAACTTTTTTATTTCTAATATTTCCAATGCTAATCCGATGATGATTATACCTCCAATAGCGGTCATTTCGTTAATTATATCACTGGTTATAAAATTTTTAGTTAAAACCGCCAGTTGTGTAATTGTGCCTTGATATAAAAAAACCGGAATAGCAGAAAATATTACACCTATACCGAAAGTAGCAGAAAATATAATTGAAGATATACCATCTAAAGCGGATTTTGCTATTAATATATCCTGATTTCCATTTATTCCAGCTTCAATTGCTCCCATTATAGCCATAGATCCAACACAGTAAATTAAACTAGCTGTGATAAATCCTTCTGTGAATTTATCATCCTTTTTGTTTTGTTTTGTTAATAATTTAATTTTTTCAGCTGTTTCATCAAGCTTCTTTTCTATATTGATAATTTCGCCAAAAATTCCCCCTACTACGATTGAAAGAATAATCAGCAAAATTTCATTACCTTGAATAGCCATTTTAATGCCTAAAGCAAGTGTTACTAGCCCTATTCCTTGAAAAAGTATTATACCAATTCTTTTTGGAAAATTTTTTTTTAATAACAGCCCAAATAAACAACCAAAAATAATTGACAGACTGTTGATTATAGTGCCTATCATAACTCCTCTTCTAGTATTTAAAATTGTTAGATAATTTCATCATCATAGGTTATATGTTTTTTTTCTCTTTTCTCTGGACGATGCTTACTGTCATAATATGGTTCATACCTGCTTATCAATTGATCAAGTCCAATAGCAATTATACTAATGGGCCAATATTTCCATATAGAATTTGGCAAGAAAATCATTTTAAAATTACTTAATAGAAAAGTTATGCCTATTACTAAAAGGATAAGTCCAAAAAAAATAGATTTTTTTTGAAATATTTCTATTACACTCCACAAAATAAATGCGATAGGCCAAAAAGGTAATATATCCATCCATATTTCAATACCAAAAACATTTTCAACAAAAAAGATAATTCCTCTCAAAAGAACTATTAAACCTATTAACAAATGAGTTGAACTCCTTCTTACAATACCCATAAGCAATTCACCTCCATATTTTGTATTTATAATATAATTCACTTAAATTACTTTACAAAACAATTAATCTTAAATATTTAATAAATCAGCATCTTGCCATAGCTGTTCTAATCTATAATAATTGCGTCTTTCTTCAGAAAATAGGTGAATCACTATATCATCACAATCTATAAGTACCCAACCTGTATTTTCATTACCTTCAATATTGATATTTCCTTTAATATTATTCTCTTTAATTAATTTTATAATAGATTTTATAATAGTTTTGCAATGCGAAGGAGATTGTATGGTAGTAATAATAAAATAATCAGCAATTATTGATATTTTCCTGATATCTAAAATAATAGTATTAGTAGCCATTTTTTCTTCCAATAATTCAGCAACTAATGCTATGGTATATTTATTATTTTCGCTCAATCAAACCTCTTCTTTCTTTAACATTCTAACTATGATAATAAGTAATAAGAACAATAAATAAAATATGTAGACTGATTTTTAGTATATCATATTTTTACCAACTATAATAGTCATATCAATCTCATTATTTGGTTGAAATTTCCGTACGATCTCAATATCTTGCA
The DNA here is from genome assembly GCA_040774925.1 of Atribacterota bacterium. Lineage (GTDB taxonomy): Bacteria > Atribacterota > Phoenicimicrobiia > Phoenicimicrobiales > Stramentimicrobiaceae > Stramentimicrobium. The sequence continues at coordinate 2,870 of JAXGTM010000155.1, forward strand.
TGTATTGCTTTAAATATTCCTCAAGCTTATCATTTTTTGAATATATAACTAGAACAGTCTTATTATAATCGAAATGATCAGCATTATCTATATTAACTACATTAAACCCTAATTCATTCATTTTATTAGCTACTTTATGTGCAATTCCAGGGACCCGATTGCCATTTAATACTTCAACGTTCAACCCTCTATATTTATTTTCAATTAGATGTCTAACATGACTTTTTATGTCTTCTACATCTGGAATTAAATAACTCACACCTCCAATGTACTGAGGTTCTCCCTTAATTGTTTCGGTCCATATTTTTGACCTGTCTACATCTTTCATTAATTTTGCTAGGTATATTAATTCATTGGGATTAATATTTGTTTTAACAAATTCATTTAAGTTACTGATAATGGATGGAATCATGGTCACTCTATCAATATTCAATACCTTATCTATAACAGCACTAATCAGTTTTTGCTGTCTTTGTATTCTTCCTAAGTCCCCCAAAGCATCTGAACGAAATCTAACATATTCTAAAGCCTTTTCACCATTTAGCAGCTGTTGACCACTTTTTAAATTTATTTTTAGGGAGCCCGCCCTATCAGTATAGTACATATCTTTCTCAACAAAAATTTCTATTCCATCCAAAGCATCAATGATATATCTAAAACCCTCAAAATCTACAACTCCATAATAATTAATTGAAAGACCTAAAAATTCTTCCACTGCTTTTTCTAACAAATCAATTCCTCCATAAGCAAAAGCATGATTAATCTTGTCCATACCCCGACCTGGAATCATAACTCTAATATCTCTAGGAATTGATAATAAAAGAGCATCCTTGGTTCTTGTATCTACACTAAAAAGGAGTATCGTATCAGCTCTTCCTACTGCTTCAGTACTGTCTGTTCCAACAGCTAATATATTTAATCTTTCTTTAGCCAAAATATCTGATCGAAATGGAAATATATTGAAAAGGTATAAAAATATGAAACAAAGTACTAATAAGAAAATAAAAAATATAATTTGGAATATTTTTTTTCTTTCATTTTTCTTCAAAGATTTTTTTCTTTCAATCCTTCCCACTATTACGAGTTCCTCTATCTATTAATATTTTGTTTCTGGCTTCTAAAGTATATGGGTGAATAATCTTTTCCCTAGAAAACAAAAATCTTATTTCATTGTTAAGTATTTCCAGCATTGCTAAATCAATATTTTTCCAAACCAATGTCCGCGATTTAGATAAATCTAAAGATTTTCTGTTTGGTTCAATCTTATCAGCAATATAAACAATTTTCCCGGTTACACCGAAGGAGCTTGATGCAGTACTATGGTATTTTATTGCTTCTAATATCTCGATATCTTCAATATTAAAAATATTCCTTGCTACCTCAGCCCCCACATAGGCATGCCAGATCGAAGGGATCTGTTTTTCAATATCAGTAAGCTCAATATTATATTTTTCAATTAAATATTCCAAATCATCTAAAGAATAGTCTTTTACACAATCATGAATCAAAGCTGAAGCTTCAATTTTATTAAAAGGAATTTTGTGGTAGACAGCTATTTCTTTAGCCAGCTGACTAACTCTATACACATGTTGCAGTCGATGTTTTTTCATCATTTTTTTTAGCATTTCGGTGATAATTTCTAAATCAATCATAGTTTTGTTAATTCTTTTTCATCGTTTTAGATATTATTACTAGCATACAAATTATTTTTATAGATATAGTCCCTTACAATATCTAAAACTATATATTTGATACTTTGGTTATTTCGTACTCTATTTCTGATATCTGTTGATGAAATAGCCAAAGCTGGGATTTCCATAATCTCCAAATTATCTTTAAAATTACTGTCTAATTTGTTTAAATCATATCCTGGTCTCGTTGCAGCAACAAATTGACACATTTTAAGTAACTCATCTTTTTTAAACCATGTATCAATCTCTAAAAA
>JAXGTM010000156.1:0-4802 GCA_040774925.1 Atribacterota bacterium
AACACATCATGAAAGTAATACAATTTATTAATGATTTAAAAATAGGAAAAAAGGGAAAAATATGAATATTTTACTTGCTATTACCGGTGGAATTGCGGCTTACAAATGTGCAGAATTAGTTCGACTGATGAAAAAAGAAGGGTTTGATGTCAAGGTAATCATGACTGAAAATGCTGTCCGTTTCATAACCCCCCTAACAATGGGAGTATTGTCTGAAAATAGAGTTTACACCAGCCTTTTTTCTGATGATGAAGAGGATAATGAAATTAGACACATTTTATTATCCCGCTGGGCGGATATGTTAGTTGTGGCACCAGCATCAGCAAATGTTATTTCCAAAGTAGCAAATGGAGCTGCTGATGACTTACTTAGCACAACTTTACTGGCATTTAAAGGGAAAGTTGTCTTTGTACCTGCAATGAATAAAGACATGTACCATAATCCAATATTCAGAGAAAACATGCAATTTCTATCAAAAAAGGGCTACTATTTCATAGAAACAGAAAAAGGCAGTTTAGCATGCGGTGAAGTTGGTGACGGGAGAATGTCCTCTCCAGCTGTAATACTTGATTATATTAAAAAAATGATATCAAAAGGTAATTCTTTATGTGGGAAAAGGGTTCTTATTACTGCGGGTGCTACTAGAGAAGCAATTGATAGCGTAAGGTTCATTTCAAACTATTCTAGTGGAAAGATGGGTTTTGCACTGGCTGAAGTTGCCAGGAGACGTGGTGCAGAAGTGGTTCTAGTGACAGGACCGACTTCTTTATCGGATATTGATGGAGTAAAGACTATTAGGGTGGAATCTGCTGAAAACATGAAGGATGCAGTTTTTACATATTTTAAAGAAGCAGATATTTTTATTGCCGCAGCTGCTGTAGCAGATTTTAAACCAGCACAAAGATTTGAAGGAAAAATTAAAAAAGAAGGACAAGAGTTATTACATTTAGAATTAAGAAAAAATGTAGATATTTTAAAAGAAGCGAGTGGTAAAAAAGAAAAACAGATTCTAATCGGGTTTGCTGCTGAAGCTAAAGATTTAAAAGAAAATGCCCTTCTAAAATTAAAATCAAAGAACCTGGATTATATTATAGGTAATGACATAACGAGAGAAGACAGCGGATTCGGCACTGATACTAATAAAGTAATTATTATCAAAAAGGATGGGAATATTATTGATTTGCCTCTTTTGACAAAATATAAAGTTGCCGAATATCTATTTGATTTAATTGAACCACATTTTTCAACATAAAATAAGGGTATGCCTGTATAATGAACAACTGTAAGGTGGCAGAGGTGATTCCTCTGAAAATGAAACTGAATCGCGGATTCTACTATATTATTCCAGAATCTTTAAAATACAGAGCCGAAGTTGGTAAACGAGTTGTAATCCCATTTAGAAATAGTAGAAAAACTGGAATCATTACTGATATTTTAGAAAAATCAGATTTAGGAGATTTGAAAGAAATTGAAGAAGTTCTGGATCCAGTCCCCGTTCTTTCCAAAAATATACTTACCCTGACTGAATGGATGTCCAGAAATTACCTTTGCCCAAGAGGATTAGTAATTTCTTCAATTATTCCTTACCGCATTTCTGCAAAGAAGGTTTCCTCAATTTTAGATAATATTAGTCCAGGTGAAAGGTTATTGAATATTGATGACAATCAAAGAAGGACTATTGAAAGAAAAAATTGTCACTCTGATACCTTTTCAATAAAGAAAGAATCATTAATTGATAAGATTAATAAACCAATATTGTTTCGTTATCATAGCTATAGAGAAAGAGACCTGTATTTTATAAATCTAATCATGAAAACAATTCAAAAGAACAGGCAGGTTCTTATTCTTATTCCTGATCAATTCAGCTGTATAAGGCTCAAAGAAAAATTAACTAGAATATTTGGAGAATCTTTAGCCATTTTTGACAGAAATACAACTCCATTTCAAAAATATCTTCGTTTTATTGCTGTGCAAAAAGAAGAGATTAAGGTAGTTATTGGTACCAGATCAAATGTCTTTCTACCTTTTTATAATCTCGGTTTGATTATAGTTGAAAGGGAGGAATCAACCCTATTCAAAGAAGAGAGAGTTCCTCGTTATAGTGCTAAAGAAGTTGCCTTAGCCAGAGGATTGTTAGAGTCATCACAAATAGTTTTTGCATCTAGCTCTCCTTCTGTTGAAAGCTACTGGAATGCCCTTAACAAAGAATATGCCTTAAAAGAGAAAAAGAATATTTTCTACTTTAAAAAGATAGGCTATCCTGAAATATTTTTAGTTAATCTTGAAGAAGAAAAATCATTTCAAAGAATTATAAGTTTCCAATTGCAACAGCTAATTATAAAATATCTTAAAGAAAAAAGAGGCATCATATTATTTTCTAAAAGACTTGGATTTGCCAGTTATGTCACCTGCACAAATTGTAGCCATATAATAACATGTCCGGATTGTGGTTTTCAACTTTCCTATCAGAAAGAAGCTGGTAAAAGAGGTATTCAGCTATGCAATCAATGTGGTAAAAGAATTCAGTATAAAAGAATTTGCCCAAAATGTGGGAATCCCTCACTAAAGCCAATGGGTTATGGTACAAAATTTATTGAAGATCTAGTTCACCAAATGTTTCCTCTGGCCAAAACACAGTGCTTTGACAAAGATGCCACTCCTCATTTAAGAGATCAAACACGAATACTCGATAAATTTAAAAAAGGTGAAATAGATATATTGATTACAACTAACTTTATGTATAAAAGAATAGATTACCGACAAACAGGACTAATAGGATTTATTTTACTTGATCACTTATTAAACATCCCTGATTATATAATTGCTGAGAAAACTTTTCAGTTTCTTAATCAGGTAATACTGCATCTGTTGGAACAAAAAAATCAAAAATCTCTACTAATACAAACTTATTTGCCTAAACACCATAGCTTACTGTCATTAGAAGAAACCGGATATCCTTTATTTTATGAAAAAGAAATAGCTTTACGCAAGGAGCTGGAATACCCTCCCTTTACAGAAATAATAAAAATAGATTTTATTGGGGCTGATCAAGGCAACCTCAGGGATAGTGTAGATAAATTTAAAGAATTTATCAATAAATTCAGTATTACGCACAGTATAGGAACAAGCATATACATAAATGAGCTATACCCGGTCAAAGGAGTAAAAAATAACGAGATTACAATTAGTCTATTAATTCGTATGAAAACTGGAAATAAAGATAGTTTTGAATTAAAGGAACTACTTTTTTCCTATATTTTAAAAACTAAAAAGCAACGAGTAAGAATGATAGTTGATGTTAAACCGGCTAAATTATATTAAATTGTCGACAGGAGGTGTATGAATGGCAGTTTTAAAAATAGAGAAATATGGTTCTCCTGTTTTAAGGGAGAAGGCATTACCAGTTGAGATAATAAATGAAGAAATAAGGGAATTAGTTGAGAACATGATTGAAACTATGTATGCTGAAGGAGGAGCAGGGCTGGCAGCTCCACAGGTAGGTGTTTCAAAACGTATAATAATAGTAGATACTGAAGAACGAGGTCCAATAGTCTTAATTAATCCTGTGATAATTAGAAAAAGCGGAGAATCTAAAGAAGAAGAAGGATGTTTAAGTGTTCCAGGAATATATTCTACAGTAAACAGATCCTCTTCAATTACGGTAGAAGGTATCGATTTAGATGAGAAAAAAATAAGTATTACAGAAGAAGGATTTTTAGCAATTGTTCTACAACATGAAATTGACCATCTGAATGGATATCTTTTTGTGGATAGAATAAGTGCTGCGAAAAGAATGATGCTGAAAGAACAATTAAAGAACATTGAATAGAATCGGAAACAAAAGAGGGATTATATGAGAATAGTTTTTGTAGGAACATCTTCCTTTGGCATACCAATTTTAGAGAAACTGATTAATTTAAAAAAAAATATAGTAACAGTGATTACTCAGCCTGATCGTCATGGCGGAAGAGGGAAAAAAATATTGTACTCTCCCGTAAAGAGATTTGTTTTACAAGAAAGCCTGCAAGTATTTCAACCAGAAGATATTAATTCAGATATTGCAGTGAAAGAAATTGCTAAAATGAATCCTGATTTGATTATACTGGTTGCCTACGGGCAAATATTGACTTCTAAAATATTGCAATTGCCTAAATATGGATGTTTAAATATACACCCTTCACTTCTTCCCCAATATAGAGGCCCTGCCCCTATTAATTGGACTCTCATTAAAGGAGAAGAGAAGACAGGGATTACATTTATATTTATGGATGAAAAGATAGACACCGGTGATATTATTTTCCAAAAAAGTATAGAGATATTACCAGAAGAAAATTTTGATCAATTAAGTTTCAGATTAGCAACAGAAAGTGCTGAACAACTCGACAAAGTACTATCACTAATAGAAAAGAAAGAATATACAAAGATTCCTCAGCAAAAAAATAAACTATTTTATGCTAGAAAAATTAATAATGATGATTGCCGAATAAATTGGAATAAAAAAGCAGTTGAAATCCACAACCTGGTTAGGGGGCTGACTTCTTTTCCAGGAGCCTATGCTGAATTTAATGGTAGAAGAATTAAAATTACAGAAACCCTACTATTGCAAAAATCAAAAATGAGAGATGATATTTTTGAAAAAAAACCAGGTAGTATTATTGGCATCAACAAAAATGGCCTGGAAATTGTTGCCGGAGATGATAATATTGTCGTTATCCGTAAACTTGTGCCGGCAGGTTCAAAAGAAATGGATGCTCTTTCTTTTTCTAATGGCTATCACATTAAAATAGGAGATATGTTCAACT
>JAXGTM010000157.1:0-4759 GCA_040774925.1 Atribacterota bacterium
AAATCAACACCAAGGCTTTCGAGAATCTGCGCTTCGGCGATGTGTCCAATGCGACACTTCGCCATGACGGGGATATCAACTGCCTCCATGATTTTAATAATCAGTTCCGGGTCGCTCATGCGCGCGATGCCACCAGCCACACGAATATCCGCTGGTACGCGTTCCAATGCCATAACCGCCACGGCTCCGGCATCTTCAGCGATTTTTGCCTGGTCGGCATTGACCACGTCCATAATCACGCCGCCAACAAAGCTTTCAGCGACGCTTTTCTTTTTATCAAAACTGGAAACAGACTTTTCCATTAGCAACCTCCAAATTATTACTTCTTTCATTTCGATTGTACCACTTAAGAAGGTTAAAATCCTTAGAGAGATATTAATAATAGGCTTTGGAAAACAGGTCTTGAAAACCTGGTTTGTTGGGGGTGTAAATTCCAGAAAACCTCTCTTAATGAAATTACACAGTAAAGAATGAATTCTTACTGTTACATACCAAGTCTCTTTTTGGCTATTTTAAAATAGTCAGGCTCAAGTTCAACACCAATGAATTTTCTACTTAAACTTTTAGCTGCTACCCCTGTTGTTCCACTGCCCATAAAAGGGTCGATAATAATATCATCTGGGTTTGTATGTATTGATATGATTTCTTCCATTAATCTCAAAGATTTTTGAGTAGGATGTGAAGTTCTTTCTTTACCAGAAACAGTTGGCGTTTCAAACTGAGCTCTTAAATATGGCGTATTATTCTTTTTATTAAACACCCACTTAGCTTTTGAGTTTACCGCCCAAACAGCAAATTCTGTGTCTTGAACATAACGTCTGTTAATATTGCGTGGCATTGGATTTGTTTTTATCCACTTGATAACATCCTTTACAACCATATTGCATCGTTCTAATTCGTCTACGATATGGCTAATGTATCTAAAAGAACAAAAAATAATAATGCTACCATTAGCATCTAACAGTTTTGTATAGGGTTCAATCCATGAAAACAAGTCGAACTCTTTATCCCAATCGCCGAAATTTACACCTTGACGCTTTGCAGAATTCATTGTATGAAAATTATTATCTTTAGAAATATTATAAGGCGGGTCTGTAATTATATGATTAAAGATAATATCGTTGTTTCTGAATTCTTCTACTATCTCATATGCATCCCTGTTATATATAGTGATTCTCCCATTAGAGTAACTGTCCTTATTACCAAGTTGTTCTATTATTGTTTCACCAATTGCTTTAGCCATTAGCGGGGGAACAGCATTACCAATTTGTGTGCAAATGGATGTTTTATTTCCCGTAAATTTAAAAGTATCGGGAAAGCTCTGAATCCTGGCGGCTTCTCTCGGAGTTATTGAGCGATTAAGTTCAGGATGCGAATTCGTTCCATTTGACGGCGTATCAAACCTTGTATCAATCGTCGGACTTGGTTCATTCCATTTTAACCGCCCCCAAGTTGTTTTAAATTTCTGATTTCCACGTAGATACTCAGGTAAGTATTCTTTCCCTTTTTCTGGTGGTATCAATGCAAGCTTTTCTAGAGCAAGTTTGTTGTGGTTGGTTGCTTGATGGTTGAATAGTTTATTTGAATTACTTCTCATTAATTTTTGATAATCAGATTGTGGAGTGGTTATATAATTACTTTCGGGAGCCCCTTCAGCTGAATTTAAATATGCTAAATCCGAAATAGCATCTCGCACAGTAACTCTGGTATTCTTTGCATGGGGAAGAGAAATAAGCTTGCTCTTATGGGCAATTATAATGGCACGCTCTCTTGTTTGTGGAACACCGAAATCATAGCTATTTAACACGCCATAGTTCATCGCATAACCCAAGCGGTTTATCCTTTTTTTGATTTCTCGTATAAAATAGTTATCAGCCGCTGCCAACATAGTTTTTACATTTTCAATAATAAACAAATCAGGTTTAACAGCTTCGACAATACTTAAGTATTCTAAAAACAGAAAATTCCTTGGGTCTTTGAGTCCCAGTTTTTTACCTTTGTTTGAAAATCCCTGGCATGGTGGGCCACCAATTATCATGTTTACATTCAAGTTTATCGCCTTATTAATAATAAGCCATTTAATAAACTCATCAGTTATATCTCCAAGAACAACTTCTGCTTTCGGAAAATTTACTCTGAATGTTTCAAGAGCCATTTCATTGAAATCAGTTGCTAGAACTGTTTCAAACTGAGGAAGAGAATCAAACCCATAAGCGAACCCACCTGCACCACAAAACAAATCAAGTACCCTAAACTCCATAATAAAATCCTTCTTGAGGGATTGAATAACCTTTCCTCAACTCTAACACTTTTTGACTATAAATTCAACAAAATAACAATTTTAGTTGATGAATTCTTTGGCATCATCATTTATTAACACACTGTTTATTAAGCTTTGTATAATGTATAATGAACAATAAGTTTATTTGAAGGTGTAATAAAGTGGTTATATCAAAAACATTAAGTGGAAATAATATTAAACAGCTCTTTTTTATCTTTTTTAATCTTGGATCGGCTGAGCATAAAGACTTTTTTGAGTTCAGAATATCCTACAGGCAATCAAAAAAATCATCCGTAGAATTAACACAAGATCTCGTTAAAGAAAACAATAAATTAATGTCTGAGTATACGGGCTTGGAATTTGATTATTCCGGTCAAACACACACATGCAGACTGGTTAATGACTTGAAATATAGTCGAATCAATTACTTGAATCATGTGTACAGGCTTATCCAGCAGGCAAGATTTTGTTATACAGATTCAGAATTCGAAGAAGCTTTATTCATGGGTTTGTTTGCATTCAGGGGCAGTATTGATATGAATCGTAAATTATATGCTGTCGATTTGTTAGAAGCCAATGTGTCCGATGACTATGTACAACAACTAACAAGCTTGTTGATTTCTTCAGAAGGAATAAAGCAATTAAACTTAAATTTTCGTGAATTACAACCCGAGTATGTGGAAAATATCATCAGAAGAAACACGCAGGTTAGAGTTAATTTAAGATGGTTTTACGATAAATACGTTGAAGCAATGGGAAAAATCAATCTTTATAAACAAGCCGTTATGAGAGAAAACGAAAATCAAATACGCACTGGAAATATAAATAAGGCAGTTAACAACAACTTCATCGAAAGACTGCTTTTTTATAAAGATAAAATCGTCAGTTCAAACATTAAATTTGAAACGCTCAGTGAATCCAAAAAAATTGATGAGATTAATAAGTTGAGACAACAATTAGATTTTGAGTCTAAAAGCTCCGCTGAAGAAACTGAGACCTATCGTAACCAAAATATAGTTAATTTCGCCAGGGCATATTTACCTGATGAATGTGTATCATGCAAAGATAAATATGATATCAAGGACAGAACGTTTACAAGAAGAAACAGTCATCAACCTTATTTGGAAATTCACCATGTTATTTCATTTGGGTCAGAAAACAATAGTGATGTATTAGAAAATCTTGTGAAGTTATGCCCTGCTTGTCATAGGGTGTTATCACGAAACAGAGCTGAAGCTGTCTACCAAAAAGAGTTAATTGCAAAAATTATTAATAACAGCCCAATGGTAGATGACTATCTAGACAACTTCATGAGTGATAGTGCGGATCCAGAAGATAAAATTGATTTTGTGTATGAACAACTACGGTGAAAATCTTATCGATTGTTAGATGTAGGAGAGTGAAATATTATACTGAAAGAAAGCCACAACCACAGTTCATACGAAAACCGTGTTCAAAGTGAAGATTTTGTGAAAAAGCATGTAGAGAATCTGTTTTCTAAATCTAAAAACAACTGTTCTTTGCTACCTTTCGGTTGTGAAACTATATTGAAACTGGATTCAAGCCTAGGTAAGTTTTTAAACGACAATGAACAAGCAAACAATACAAGTTATCTTTTAGAGTACTTACCAGACTATATCCTTATTGATTCTAATAAAAACAAGCTCTATTTTATAGAAGTAAAATTTAGTAACCATCCGTTAATATATGGTGAGCGTATGATACAAATAAAGAATCAAGCTAATTATGCTACTGCATCGTCAATGACAATCGGTGTTTTAGCCAGGGAAGCATTCTATTCCTATAGAAAGTTTTTTTCGGAGACTATTTTGATTTATGCATGTCCTTACAGCGAGATTGTTTTATTTGCACAAAGTATTGACAAGTTACCCGCTATTTATGTGGAAAACAATGAAAACAAGGTAGTTAATAGCGAAAACATGATAAATACGAGATAGGCTCGGATGATTATTTCCACTATATGAGAAATGATTTCTCAAAAGGAAGTGGAACTCCATCTGTCAATATTTGTTTTGATGGCATGGAACCAATCGAAGCATTTTTCAAAACCTTAAATATCGATATGGATTGTTCAGCTTTGAAAAACAAGTCTTGAAAACCTTGTTTGCGGGAACAAAAATATTCACCCAGGTTTCCTGGTAAAGAAAATAAACCTGGCTCCTTGCCACGAAAAGGGTTTTTTCTTATAAAAGTAACGCACTCTGATGTATACTTTTACTAGATTAATAAACAAACTGGAAGGATGTTATGACAGAAAAGACCTATACCCAATCCCCATGGAGCTTGAAAGAGCTCTTTGATAGTTTCGACGACCCAAAAATGAACGAAGCTTATGTTGAGCTCGAAAAGATGGTTAGCCAATTTGAAGCCCATCGTGAATGCCTAAAGCCCGATATTGAGGCTGACACTTTCCTGGCACTAATTAAAATGCAGGAAGATTTCACCACACTCGCTTAT
>JAXGTM010000158.1:0-4758 GCA_040774925.1 Atribacterota bacterium
CCAGTAAAATCACCAAGCACAGGAGCCGATGATCCGATTCGAACGGATGACCTGCTGATTACAAATCAGCTGCTCTACCTGCTGAGCTACACCGGCAACATTAAACATTATAATTATTTTTACATCTTAAGTCAATTCAATTTAGCAATAATCTCAAATTTCTTTTTTATTCTTTGAATGGCATTGTCAACGCATTTAATATTTTTTTTAATTTTAAATGAAATATCTTTATATGATTGACCGCCTAAGTACTCTCTTAACACTTTTGATTCTAAATCAGACAATGTTTCATTGGATTTTAGTTTCAATTCCAGCAATCTTTCTTTATCCATAAATATACTCATAGGGTCATTGGCTTTTGGACAACCAGTAATCTCACACATTATAGGAGTATACTTTTCTGTATCCCCTCGAATTTGATTTAACGAAATACATTTTTTTAAAAACATGCGTTTTTTTCTGGTAGTTTTTTTAATTGCTGTAATTATTTGCCTAATAATACACATTTCAGCAAATGTTTTAAAAGATGTGGAGCTTAAACTATTATAATTCCGGACTGCCTTAATTAAACCAATCATACCCTCTTGTATTACATCTTCCGAATCAGCTCCAGAAAAGTAATAATTATTAGCCTTAATCTTCACTAATTTCTTATACCTGTTGAAAAGATATTGTTCAGCATGAATATTTCCTTCATTTGCCAGGCTAGCTAATAACGCATCATCGTATTTTTTATAAATAGTAAATGTTCCAACTTTATTAAATATCAAATATCTATTACCTTTCATATCATTAACTATAATTGATTTAGGGAGATAACCAATGTGTTAATTTATTATCAACATTCTTATTTACTATTTTTTCTAGGCTTTTTTGCAATCTATTGCTTTTTCCATCTAACTCCCTCATTAGTATCTTCAATTATTATGCCCATATTTGCTAATTTTACTCTTATATCATCAGCAACTTTCCAGTCTTTATTTTTTCTAGCAGTCTCTCGTTCTTTTATTAGTTCTTCAATTGTATCATTGGAAAGTTCTTCTTGTTCAAATAGTTTTAAGCCTAAAATATCTTCTCCAAATTGTTTATAAAAATCAAGGATATTTATAATAACATTTTTATTTTTGTTTTTTATTTTATTTAAATAAATATTAGCTTCTTTAGACAATAAAAACAAAGTGCTTAATGCAACAGGTGTATTGAAATCATCATCCATTGCATCAATGAAAGAGTTTTTTATTTTATCTGTTTTATTAATCAGTTCTTTATCATTAGAATCTATTTCTTCTGTAATTTTATCTGTTTCCAGCAAAAATTTTAAATTGTAAATAGTATTATTCAATGAATTTATACTATTCTTTGATTGTTCCATCTGGTCTATTGAGTAATTTAAAGGACTTCTATAATGAGCGGATAGCAAGAAATGCCTGATGACAGGACCTGAATATTTTTTTGATAATTCTCTTATTGTTAATATATTTCCTAGTGACTTAGACATTTTTATGTTATCTATCTTTAAATAACCATTATGAAGCCAATATCTGGCAAAGGGTTTTCCACTGGCAGCTTCACTTTGCGCAATTTCGTTCTCATGGTGCGGGAAAATCAGATCTTCACCGCCAGCATGTATATCAAAAGTGTCACCTAGATATTTTGAAGACATTGCTGAACATTCTATATGCCAGCCAGGACGTCCGTAACCCCATGGACTATCCCATTTTGGTTCTCCTTCTTTTGCTTTTTTCCAAAGAACAAAATCATAAGAATTTCTCTTTCTATCGTCCACTTCTACTCTTGCTCCAGACTGTATGTCGTCAATATTTTGTTTTGATAGTTTTCCATAATCCTTAAACTTAGCAACATCATAAAATACATCTCCATCAACAACATAAGCATATTTATTTTCTTGTAGCTTTTTTATAAACTCAATGATATCAGAAATGTGTTCAGTTGCTTTTGGATAAAAATCGGCTCTACCAATATTTAAATAATCTGCATCTTTAAAATATTCATTGATATATTTTTCGGCAACTTTATCATAAGAACTACCTAATTCGTTAGCTTTATTAATTACTTTATCATCTATGTCAGTAAAATTTGTAACATATGTTACTTCAAAATTTTTAAATTTTAAATACCTTCGTAATACTTCAAATACAAGAAATGGACGAGCATTTCCAATATGAAAATAATTATAAACAGTGGGTCCGCAAACATACATTCCAACTTTTTTTTCTTTATATGGAATAAATGGTTCCTTTTTTCTGGTTAGAGTGTTATATAGTTTAATCGTCAATGTTATCCCTCACTTTTTTGTTTTTTAAAAATTCATTATTTTTAAGACTAAGTTTGGTTTTTTTTTGATATGATGAATTATCTTGATTCTTTTTATTCATTTTTTCTTTAATTCGACCAAATATCATTCTTCCAGCAGGAGTTTGCAAAATGCTAGTTACGGTTACTTTAACTTTATCACCTATATTATTCATTCCATTTTCCACCACAATCATTGTTCCATCATCTAAGTAAGCAACACCCTGACCAGACTCTTTCCCTTCTTTAATTATTTGAGTGACCAATTCTTCTCCAGGAAGAATAATTGATTTTAGTGCATTAGCTAAATCATTTATATTAAGCACAGTGACATTCTCAAGCTGGGCTAATTTGTTCAAATTATAATCATTAGTCAATATTTTTGCATCCAGATCTTTAGCCAATTTAATTAATTTTGTATCAACCGTCTTTAATGAAGGGTAATCTTGACCAATAATTTTAATTTTATTACTATGAATCTTGTTAATTTTGTTTAAAACATCCAATCCTCTTCGTCCCCGGTTTCTTTTTAATGGTTCTGAAGAGTCTGCAATGGCTTGCAACTCATTTAATACAAATCGTGGGATAATTAGTTCACCTTCTAAGAAATCAGTTTGAGAAATATCAGCAATTCTCCCATCAATAATGACACTGGTATCAAGCAATTTTAACTGATAATGAGAATTTTTCTCTCGTTTTTTGAATCTATCAATATTCCTTTTATAAAAATTTACTCCATCAGTCTTTTTACTCAGTCCAAGGGCAATTCCTAATAAGCCTAGAGTAATATTCAATGTAATAGGTAAATAATTACCTACAAATGGGATGAAGGATAGTGAATAAGCCAATAAGTTAGCTATAATTAACCCAACAATCAATCCTACAACGCCTGTAAGTATGCTTTGAGCTGGAATTGTTTGAAAATGGGCAATAATTTTTTTCCCTAAATAGCCTAGTTTTTGATAACTAAAAATAAACAAAATAAATCCGATAGAACTTCCAATAAAAAAAGATATAATGGGTATTAACCAATTGTGACTTATGATAATGTCTAAGCTATTTAAAATTTTTGTGCCAGGGATAAGCCCATAACCAAATATTCCTCCCAATGAAATAAATAACAAACACACAATTTTTTTGGTTAAACCTGACAAGATTATTAACCTCCTCTATTCTATTTTTGTGTTATTTTAGATACATATACTATATTTTTATCATACCTCCTTATAAATACGTTAATTAAACGAAATAATTCAGCAAATACTTAATTTAAATTATACCATCAGAAAATTTTAGTGTAAAGCAAGGCACTTTAAAGCAAGATTCGCTTCGACTCGCTATTCTTTTAATATGCTCAATACAGATCCTAAATCCTTAAGAGGTTTAATTTCACAATCATTAAATTCATTCGAAAGTTTGTTGACATTATCAAAAGGAATAATACATTTATTATAACCAACTCTTCTAGCTTCTCTGAGTCTATTGTCACAAAACTGAATTTTTCTAACCTCTCCAGTAAGTCCCAATTCTCCCAAAACAATAGTACCAAGAGGTATTTCAATATTTTTCAAACTACTAATAATTGCTATTGCAATCCCTAGGTCGATTGCTGGTTCGCTAATTTTTATACCACCAACCGTATTGATATATATATCTTTATTATGCAATTGAACTTGTATTTTTTTTTCTAAAATAGCAATTATTAATAATAATCTATTGGAATCAACTCCTGTTGCAAAGCGGCGGGGATAATCTAAAAAAGAGTTGCTGACCAAAGCCTCTAATTCTACTACTAATGGTCGACTTCCTTCAACTGTAACAGTTGTAACAGTACCGGTAATCGGATGGGAACGGGAAGACAAAAGTAATTCTGAAGGGTTTTCCACTTCTTCTAAACCGCTATTTTTCATTTGAAATATCCCTATTTCATTAGTAGTTCCAAATCTGTTTTTTATACTTCTGAGAAGCCTGTGTTCGCTAAATCTATCCCCTTCAATATACAATACTGTATCAACGATATGTTCAAGAACCTTTGGTCCAGCTATTCCGCCATCTTTGGTTACGTGTCCAATAATAATGAGCGCGATATTGTCTCTCTTAGCTGTCTCCATAAGCTTAGAGGTACAGCTTTTTATTTGTGAAATACTCCCGGTTGCTGAAGGTATATAGTTATCATGAATAGTCTGGATTGAATCAATTATTGCAATTATTGGTTTTATTTCTTTCAATTGAGCAATTATCAATTCTAGATTGCTCTCAGATAATAAGTAGATATTATCGGAATTAACAGACAGTCTATTCGCCCTAAGAGAAATTTGCTTAATTGATTCTTCGGCTGAAATATAAATAATTTTACCAGCATTATCTGCCAATCTATCTGCAACCTGTAAAGCTAATGTCGATTTTCCAATACCTGGTTCTCCTCCAATCAAAACAAGAGAACCA
>JAXGTM010000159.1:0-4748 GCA_040774925.1 Atribacterota bacterium
GATTGCTGATTGTTTGTCTTTTATACCGACTTTAACACCTCCTGCCTCTGATTTGTGAATAATATCAGGTGATACTATCTTCATTACGATAGGATATCCTATCTCTTTTTCTATATCTGTAATCTCTTTCTCATCTTTGATTAATTTGAAGGCAGGAATCGGGAGATTGTATTCCTGTAATAGTTCCTTTGCCTCTGTCTCAAGCAAAGACCTCTGCTCTGCAAGGGCTTTTTCTATAAGTATGTGCATTTTTGCTCCTATTCTTATAGTATTTTTAGTATTTGATGTATGAATAGTAATGATATATTCTCAAAAACTATTTTATTTTTCAAATAGATCTATTCTCTTTTAACCATTGACCGTTCCATGCAAGATGTTTCATACAGGCAGCAGCATGCTGTGGATCTATAAATGTCGGTATCCCCTTCTTCCAAAGGTAACGTCTTTGAGCTTCAACTTCATCTGCACATAACCAGGCTACTATGATGGGTATATTGGTATCTTCTTTAGCTTTAACTAAGAAT
Organism: Atribacterota bacterium; assembly: GCA_040774925.1. GTDB lineage: Bacteria > Atribacterota > Phoenicimicrobiia > Phoenicimicrobiales > Stramentimicrobiaceae > Stramentimicrobium. The sequence continues at coordinate 525 of JAXGTM010000159.1, forward strand.
GAGGTTAATTCATCTTTTGTGTCGAAATGGCTAGGGATGGTAACAAGCACCATATCTACTTTTTCATCTTGCAATACTTCTATACAGCGATAATAAAGACCCTCATCTCTGGTAAAAGTCATATCTATGGGATTCTGAACAGAGGCAAATGAGGGTAAAAATGATTGTAATCTATCTTTTGCCTTATCTGATAGTTTGGCTAATTTGAGACCTAATGAAGATATGGCATCTGTGGCTATAACACCGGGGCCTCCTGCATCTGAAATAATAGCAACACTATTGCCCCTTGGTGCCCGCAATACAGAAAGAGCTGCTGAAACATCATGTAATTCACTCATATTGTCCACCCTTATGATACCCATTTGTCTAAATGCGCTATTTATAACACGATCTTCACCACTCATAGCTCCAGTATGTGAGACAGTTGCTTTCGCTCCTTCCTGGGTATATCCTGACTTAAATGCTACTATCGGTTTTTTCTTCACTACATCAGGAGCAATATTTAATAAGGAACGTCCATCTGTAATATCTTCCAGATACAAACTGATAACTTCTGTATCATGGTCATCACCAAGATACTTTATCAAATCAACCTCATTTATATCCAGTTTATTGCCCAAACTTATGTACTTAGATATGCCTACTTCTCTAACAGATATGTTGCTAGAAAAAGTACTGCAGATGGAACCGCTTTGTGATACAAATGAGATATTCCCCTTTTTGGGATATATTTCAAAAGTAGCATGAATGTTCTTAGTAGCATTACAAAGACCTGCACAATTTGGTCCAACTATTCTGGTTGGTGAATCTTTTATTAGATCTATTACTTCTTTTTCTAAAGCTACACCCTCTTGACCGATTTCTTTAAAGCCAGCTGTCAATACCATGATAAATTTTACTTTATTTTTAATGCATGCCTTTATTGAGGAAATTACTATATTCTTTGGTATTACAAAAATCGCCAGATCTATGCCTTCGGGTAATTTATCTATACTTTCATAAAAAGGTAGACCAAAGGCTTCTCCTCCCCTGGGATTTACCAGAAACAATTTCCCACCATATTCTTTATCTACAATATTTTTAACAATTCTATATCCAATCTTGTCAGGGTCAGAAGACGCACCAATAATTGCAATTGATTGAGGATTAAATAGAAATTCTAGAGAATTTTTTTGCATACATACCACCAATAATGTTTATTTTTTGTCAATGAAACGATATGGTTAATTTAATTTTACGTTTTTACACTCCGGATGAATGTTTTCTAATATTCAGTGCCTTGTAAAAATATCTGTATATTAGAATCTGTATCTCTCTTTATGTTATTTTTTATAGAATTTATAATGTCATCTCTTGTTAATAATGAATTAAATTTTTTATCCCTACCGAAAAGCACCCCTAATAAAAATAGGTTTGTAGATCTATCCATACCTTTTTCTTTTACTATTTGATCTGCATCTATTAAAAAGAGATTTTCTCCTAAAATTTTACTAAATTGTTCTATCTTATCTTTCTGATTTTTTTCTATTTCAGACAAAGAAGAATAATCATCATTCTTATTTAATTTTGTATTAACTATCAATGTTGTATCTTTATTTAAATAATCTATATATTTAAAAGTTTCATTTATATCTATCGATAATAATGAATCTGCAGAAAATTTTGGTATTTGAGGAGAATATACCTCACCAATTCTAACCTGTGCTACAACTGAGCCGCCTCTCTGAGCTAAACCTTTTTTCTGTGTAACAATGATTCTGAGATCTTTTGCCAGAGCAGCATCTGCAAGTATATTAGAAATTGTTACAACCCCCTGACCACCTGTACCGACTAAAAGAATATTATAAATCATTGTCTATTTCTCCTCCTTTTTAATTGCATTAAATGGACATATAAATGCACATAATCCACAAGATGTACAAGCACTCTTATCAATATAGTATTCCCCATTATCAAAAACTATTGCTGGGCAGGAGGTTCTCTTCAAGCATAAACCACATTTTGTACATATTTCCTTATCTATAAAGTAATAAGTAGTTATGTTGACATGCCTTATCTTTTGTAAGGTACATTCTTCTTTAGAAATGATTACTTTTACACCTTTTTTAGTAACTGTATCTGCCATTATTTCTATTGATTTCTCAAACTCAAAGGGGTTTATGGTAATGGGCTCTATCCCTAAAGCTCTTATTAATGATGGAATATTGATTTTATTAGTAGGTCTTCCAAATACATCAACTCCAGTGTTGGGATTTGGTTGGAAACCTGTCATTGAAGTCCAGTGATTATCAAAAATCACAACTGTTAGGTCACAATTATATTGAACTGCATTAATTAGGGGCTGAATTCCGCTATGAAAGAATGTTGAGTCACCTAATGTTGCGATAATTGGTTTGGTATTCCCCGCTAAATTGAAGCCATATGCTAGCGCGATACTTGCCCCCATAGTAACTTCGGTCCACAGCGTTTCGAGCGGCTTAAATACTCCTATAGAGGTACAGCCAATATCTCCTGTAACAATAATTTCATTAGATTTAAATCCCAGCTTTTTAATTGCACTGTTAATAATATAGTAAGTTGATCTATGCGGACATCCTGCACAAAATGTAAGACCCTTTTTAGGTTTTTTGGCCTCTTCTTCATTTAAATTTATTTGAATTTTGTCTTTAAATTTTAGCTCTTTCCCAATCAATTTTGATACAGCATTGGAAATGTTCTCTAAATTATTTTCTCCAACTCTGGAAAGAGTATTATCTTCCTTTCCAAAAACTGGGATTAATTTTTTAGCATTTACCATAGTTTTCTTTAATAGAAGCTCAACAACCGGTTCTTGTTCCTCTAAAACTAATATCTTATCAACATTTTCAATGAAACTAATAACTTTATCTTCTGGCCAGGGATTTTCGCTATCGATCTTTAAAGTTGTTAAATCTAAATTAAAATAATTAATTATTTCTTGTAAATAAGCCCAGGAAACTCCAGATGCAATTACTCCTAATTTTCCTTTTTTAGTCAATGGATTAAGATTATTTTTTTCAAATAACTTTAAAGCTTGAGAACCTTTTTCTATTAGCATTCTGCGTTGACTCTCTCTATCTGCAAGCACTGTAGTGTATCCAGGTATATCTTTTTTAAAATCAAAACTCTTTTCTGAAGAGTAATCGTGATATTCTTCACATTCGACAATTCCAGTTGTATGTGCTACATTTGTAGTAGAACGAACAATAACAGGTATCTGGGTTTCTTCTGATATTTCAAAGGCTAATTTTACTAATTTTTTTGTATCCATTGGATCAGAAGGATCCAATATGGGCACAAAAGATAGTAATGAATAGAATCTTGAATCCTGTTCGGTACAACCAGCATGTGTACCCGGATCGTCAGTTACATAAAGCACCATGCCTCCCTTAACCCCTTTATTGGCAATGTTAATCAGGGTATCGGAAGCTGTATTAAGGCCAGCCATCTTCATAGTAATCAGGGCCCTTTTACCAGCCCATGCCACGGCAGTCCCTATTTCAAATGCTACTTTTTCATTTATGCTCCATTCGGCATATACCTTTAAATTATTCTTTTTAACAATATCAACCAAATAAGGTATAACTTCACTTGAAGGAGTCCCGGGATATCCACTAACTACATCTACTCCTGCCTCTAATGCTCCCTGGGCTACTGCTTCATTACCGGTCAATAATTTTCTCAAATCTATATCTCCTCTCTTGCTTATGTGATTATTTCTTTTAAAGCTTTGATGAACTTTTCGTTCTCATACTGTGTTCCAATAGTTACTCTGATAAAGGTAGGAGTTCCGTACATCTTACCAGGTCTTATGATGACTCCTTTTCTTAAGGCCTTTTCAAAGAAGGACTGACTGTCCTGTTTTAAGTCTATAAAGATGAAGTTGGTCTCTGTAGGTAGATAGAATAGTCTTAGTTTATCTAATTCTTGATAGAGATATCTTTTACCTTCTCTGTTTACCTGTAATACTTTGTTGTAGTGTTCTTTGTCATCTAAAGATGCAAGTGCTGCTACCTGGGCAAGACGATTGGTGGTAAAGGGGTTGGCTACTCTTCTTAGGTATCCAATAAGTTCTTCTTTGGCAATAGCATATCCTATTCTCACGCCTGCTATACCTGCAATTTTGGAGAAGGTACGTAAGATGATTACATTTTTACCCTCAAGCACATAGGAGAGGCTGTCAGGATATTCTTTATCTTCTACATA
>JAXGTM010000160.1:0-4711 GCA_040774925.1 Atribacterota bacterium
CTTTAGGACGAATTACGCTTTTCCATATACCTTCATTTAAATATTCCAACTTATCTTGATTTTCTTTTATTAATAATTCATCTGCCCCAGTAAATAGTGGACTTCTAGTGTAAAATAAATTTCCACTTGCTTCGTGATTATTAGTTAAAAATACAGAAATATTTGAACTTAACATTAAATTCCAACTAGAACTCGAGAATTCATTGTACCTATTTGTCTTATGTATTTCGATCTCTGAAAGACTAATTTTACTCCTATCTTCTTGATATTTAATTTTAATATATTCAAAATGTTCCTTTTTCAAATCTTCCTTTGAACCTAATAAAATAAGTGTATATGTAGAAACGTCTTTGAAAATTTGATTGTGCCCAAAATCGACAATTCTATCTACAAGTCTAAAATTAAATAGTAATTCTCTTAATTTTTCTCCATAGTCAACTTTAAGAAAAGAACTAGAAGATATTATTCCTATTTTCCCATTATTAGTAATTAGATCAAAAGATCTTTCATAAAATACTATATAAATGTCATATTTACCAATTGGGGTCTTGTAAGAATTTTTCATAAAATCTGATTCCAAATAAGCTAGATTATGAACTCTAATATACGGCGGGTTTTCTATAATAACATCAAACCCACCATTTTTCATTATTTCAGAAAATTCCATTATCCAATGAAAAGGCATTAAATCTAAAAATATCCTCTTTTTTTCAGATTCATTTAGTTTTTTTAGTTCATTTTTACTACCTAATGAATGTATAAATTTGCTATAAAACTGTATATTCAGTTCTTTGTTAAAGGAATTAGTAATGTCGTTAACTACTTCTCTTAATTCCATTTGAAAATCTTTATCATTATGTGGCGTCCTATAGAATTCCACTAAATCATTTCTTACTTCAAATAAATCTAGGGGATCCATATTGAAAGGATTGCCAATAATATTAGATATTTTATTTGCTAAATCAGGGAAATATTTTCTTAAAAATCGAATATTTTTAGAAATTGTATTAATTATGGTACCATCACTAATAAAATTTTGATTTATTTCATTCTTAGATACGAAACCAATTAATGAATTTCCTACTCTAAAGTTAAATTCAATATTTGGTAAAGGGTGTATATCTTCCTTAGTTTCAAAAGTCTCTGCTAAGGCTAAAAACATCCTTAATTTGCATATTTCAATGGCGCCCGGTAATATATCAACACCAAATAAATTTTGTTTTATTATATGCTCTCTAATTTCAAATTTGCTCCAACCTATTATATTTGCATTATATAAATAATGATAAATTGCTTCTAAAGATAAAATCGAATCAATTAAAAAATGACCTGAGCCTACAGCCGGATCTAGAATCCTTAAGTTTTTAATAATGCTTAACAAACTCACTTTTTGTTCTTCATTTAAATTATCTAAAAAATCTTTTTTTATATCTTTTTTAAACTCAAAACTAGTTCCATATTTTTTATTAATATTTTCAATAATATATGGGTAAATTGTATTTTTACATATATACGTTGTAATTTCTTCAGGTGTGTATACCGCCCCTAAATCTTTTTGATTAATACTTTTTTCAAAGATATATCCTAATATTTCTGGATTAAGTTTATCGACATCTTCACTTCGTTCATCGATAGTCCATTCCTTACACTCTAATAAATTTAAGATTGGTATATTTTTTTCTTCCTTATATATGGGATACTTAATATCTTTATCAAAAAATATTTTGTTATCTATCTCTATTACAGAATCATATTTAAGCTCTATTTCTGATTCTAAGAATAATCCTCCATTGAGGTATGGTATATCTCCTAAAAGTAATTTAATATCTTGATTTCTAACGTTTTCTTTTTTACATAAACCTGAAAAGAATAATTTATTAAGAAAATCGCTGTTATAATTCTTATTGAGTTGGATAATATTCTCATATTTACTAATTAAATAATTCTCATTATTATCTAAAAATCCTTTTTTTTGAAGAAACCACAAGAACATTAATCGTTCTATTAATAATTTAGCAAAGAACTCTCTTTCACTTTCAAGAGGTATTCCTTTAATATTCTTAGCAACATATTTTTCACAGTCACAGTATAGTCTATAAAAGTCCTTAATTATTTCACTGCGGTCGAATATTTTTTCAAATATTTCAAAATCATCAAAATTGAGCCCCTCTAATTTATTTAGAAACGCTGTTTCTAAATTCTCTTTTTTCTTTTTTAGTCTAAGGACTTTACCTGTTCCAATGTCTTTCTTACAAAAAGTATATTCTAAAAGATCATTTTTGATAAGAAGTAAATAATTTACATTAAAATTATTATCAAATTCTTTCTCGGCTTTCTTAGAGTCCTCTGTATCAGTATAAGACATAATTGCTAATAAAGATCCATCACTAGCAATAGTAAAATGTTTATGTTTTCTATTATCTAAGATATTTGATTCAATATTTGTTTCTGAATTTTCAATGAATCCTTTATTTATAAAAAAAGAATATATATCTTCAAAATTACTTGCTGTTTTAAAAATCGATGAATTTATAGTTGCCATCCAATCACCCTATAGTCCAAATCTTTATCAGTTCTTATTCCGCCAAAGGAAGTTCCCGGAAGTTTTGATAAGTAATTATCATAGAATCTTTCAAGTATGTCAATAATTTTATTTTGATCGATTTTAAGTAAGTTATCCCGTTCTATATCAATTCCTTCAGATTCAAACCATTTTTTGAGTTCTGAAGTTTCATTATTCTTAAGATTCATGCTCTCATATATTTGTTTTACTCTTAATAATTTGTTTTTCGATTGTTCATCTTCTGACAATGTTCTTTGTCGACTTATCCCTCTTAGGTATCTAATAAGATCTCTGTGTATTCCCTGGAATTGTGTAATTTGTCCTTGGCGTAATGGCGAAAATAAATTTTTATATTCTTTATATAATTCATCTTCAAAATATTTATCACATAGTTTAACTCTTTCTTCAATTGCTTCTCTTTTATCCTGAGAGAGATCCATTTTGGATATTTCCTTTTCAATGTCAATTATAGAAGTAATTACATCAAACGGAGCTTCCTCACAATTTTCACCACATTTGACAAAGTAGTTCCTCATTTTTTCATTTCTGAATTTGTCAAATATTCTATATAATCGTAGTATATGCCCAGAATCTAAGATAGTGTAATATGGGGTTCCAGATAACATATCCTCTACTTTCTTAAACTCCTTTTCTGAAACATCTATTTCATCTAATTTAGAAACAATTCGGAGCTTTTGTATGGTTTCTTCATCTTCACCATAAACATCAGCAACTTTGAAATCTTCACTTCTAGCATTAAGCTCAAGTTGAGTTATGTCTAGCTCTTGTCTTGTACCTTTAATTTTTTCACCTAAAGTTTCAACTGTAACATCTTCCTCTTCACTCAAAATTTGCATCTCTTTAGCAAGTAAATTTTTTACATCCTCTATTTTATCTTGTAGTTTATCCAACAGTTTTAAGAGCTCTTCGAGATCTCTTGTTGGGAAGAAGTTGTAAACGTAAACATCACTTGTTGAACCAATTCTATTGACCCTTCCAACACGTTGTACTATCCTCATAGGATTCCAAGGTAAATCGTAGTTAATAACAATAGACGCATCTTGTAGATTTACTCCTTCGCTCAATGCATCAGTTGAAACTAAGAAATTTATTTCTGTTTCATCTTTTATTTCATGATTATTTGCAACAGGCGCAAATCTCTTTAGTTTTTTTTCTTTTGTTTCTATTTCTATGTCTCCAGTTACAATATCTAAACCTATATCCCTTGAAGAAATCGTGCTATCTAATGATAAATATTTCTGAAGCTCTTTATGTACATAATTAGCTGTGTCCTTAAATTGAGTAAAAAGTAATACTTTTGGAGTATTGTTACCATTTGAGTAAATATTATCCTTCAAAACTGTTGTTAATCTTTTTATTTTAGGATCAATATAAGTATCTTCATCCTTTTTTACTTTTTTCAGTTTTTCTTCATATGCGTTAATTAATTCTAAGTCCTTTTTAGCAAGAGACAATAATTTTTCTGTATCTAATTTTGGGCCATTTTCAGATTCTTGAGTTTCTTCTAGTTCCTCAAATGCAAGGATCCCTAGTTCTTCATCTTCATCGAGATCCATTTCTTTATTTGTCTTAAACTTTTTATTCCATTCTTTCTGAATGTCCTTAGCATTTTTCTTTTTTTCTAATAGTTGTATTAGAAATTCTTCTTTTTCTTTTATTCGTTGCAAAGAAATATCAAAAGCATAAATGCTACTTTCAATTCTTTTAAGAAGCATTATCTTCAAGAGAACTTTAAATGTAACTTTTTTACCGTCCTCGAGTAAAAATAAATCAATATAGGGGTATTCTAATTTTTCTAAGAAAATAGCAAGATCTGTGTATAACTCTAAGTAATCTTTATAATAAGGCCCTACTTCTTTGTCATATTCTATCTTTTTAATAAATGGGTCTTTGAAGACAAGTGGTTTTCCATTAATTTCCGTTCCTTTATACCTTAGAGATTCCAATATATATTTCCTAGTTCTAAGAATCATCAAATCATCAAGAATCTCGTCTTTTAGTCCTCGAACATTATTTCTTAGTTTTTCTTTTAGTTCTTTATTTGAAGAATTAATTTTTAATTCCTTTTTTAGTTGGTTATACTTTTCAAACAAAGTGATGTTCTTACCATATCTAGTAAGGTCCCTC
>JAXGTM010000161.1:0-4647 GCA_040774925.1 Atribacterota bacterium
CGCTTTGCAGGATTTTATTACCTGGGAAGAGGTCGATAGCACCCATGCAAAAGGGACCATCTCCTGGCAGGGAATATCAGCCAGTGGTATTTTTACCTTTACAGAAGATGGAGAGATTCTATCTTTCCGTACCAGTGATCGTGTTGCAGTGGATATGCAGGGTAAGGAAACCGAGGCAGATTGGTCGGGATATTTTCGCGATTATCATACTGTGAATGGAATCTTACAGCCGGACATACTGCAATCGGTCTGGCATTATCATGATGGGGATGTTATTTACTTTAACAAAAACGAATCTACAGTTGATTTCCGATATCAATAAAAGTAGTGATTTTTAGCTATTTTGATACGGTTTATTAAAAGTGGGCTGACAGCTGAAGAAACTGCTAAGCGTATGGATGTACCGATGGAATATCTTAATTTTTGCTTACAAAACAGAATAATAATTAGGAGGAATATTATGGAAAAACACAAGATTTCCGATTATTGGAATATGGGAACAGCAATAGGACTTTGTGCTGCAGTGGGAATAGCACTTGGTGCGTTGCTGCATAATGTTATATTATGGCTTGGTATAGGAGCAGGAATTGGTGTGGTATTAGGAGCAATATCAGCCCAATCTAAAAAGAAGAAAAAATAATAAATAAATATGAGTATTGCGCTGATTATATAACTATCCTTGATTTACATGATACTTGAACAATATTGAATCTTACACAAATGAAAAATCATCATATGGATACTTTATGTATATAAGTAATATTTTCATATTTTCGGGATAATAAATATAATATAGAAAAAGAACAGTTTTAAAATTAAAATTTATGGAAACAATGAGAAAAATATTAAACAAAATTAAATCCAGTCGAAAATGTCAGCTATCAATACTGGGTGTTCTCATAGCAATTGGAATAATAGTATTCTGGTATTTTCAAGCTAACCCGGTAGTACCGCAGATGGCTATCTACTTTTTGAATGAGATAAATTTGCCTGAACCGGATGATAAAGTATTGATTTTTTCACCCCATCCCGATGATGAAACTATTGCCTGTGGTGGATATATTAATGAATCTATGAAAAGAGGAGTAGATGTTCATATAGTTTTAGTTACCAATGGTAATAAACATGGATTAAAAGATTTACGTTACAAAGAATTTGAAAATGCCACTCACTCACTTGGTGTACCCAAAGAAAATCTTATTTATCTTAATTATCCTGATGGTGAACTGGCATCAGTTAACTATCTTGTGCTTAAAAGTAATCTGTTAGAACAGATTAAAAAGATTGAGCCCGATATCCTCTTATATCCTCATCCTAACGATACACATAAAGACCATTCCACAGTTGGGAAGGTAGTAGAGGATATCTTACAGGAAATGAAAGAAAAAGCAGAATTGAAACAGAATCTGGAAGGAAATAAAGAGATAGTAAAAGAAGAAGCATGGAAAGAATTGGAAGTATTGGAAAGTCTTACACAAAAGATCTCTGGTTACAAGTACTTAGTCCATCATCCTCATTTTCCACATCCCAAAAAATATGCGCCCAATCTATTTGCATTACCTCCTTTTGATATAGTTGCTATTGGCGATAGATGGGAGGTATTTATGCTTTCTGAAGATACTGAAAAAATAAAAGAAAAAGCCCTGAAAGAATATGTTAGCCAGCTAAAAAATCCTTTTTTACATGGCCTTTTAGAGGCTTCCATAAGAAAAAATGAAATATTTGTTGAAGATTAAACAAAGCAAAATACTTTATCAATCTGGTTAATAAAATGCTTATTCTTAATTAAATGTAAGGAAATTATAATGAACAAGATTTTCATTCGCTTTTTTGATGATAGAGAGGTACGTGCAATTTGGGATGATAAAGAGTCCAAATGGTGGTTTTCTGTGCTGGACATCATCGGTGTTCTTCGCGGTGAAGATGATTATCAGAGAAATAGAAACTATTGGAAATATATCAAAGCAAAATTGAAGCGTGAGAATAATCAACTGGGTAGTGTGACTACCCAGTTCAAACTTACCGCACCAGATGGTAAGAAGCGTTCGGCAAATGTTCTCGACTATAACGGCATCATTGAACTGGCAAAAAATTTTCCAGGCAAACAGGCAAATCGTTTTATTGAATGGTTCATACACAGTGATGAAACAATTGATGGAAAAAGCAAATCAAAAGCATATGCTCTTTTTGACAGCTCTTTACTTGATACCATAGAGGTCGGTACCACCAAAGGTTTACAGCAAATCCATGGATATTTATTTGGTGGGCTATATGATTTTGCCGGACAAATTAGAACTCAAAATATTGCAAAAGATGGCTTTCAATTTGCGACTGCACGATTTTTATCAGAAACACTCAAAAAAATAGAAGCTATGCCAGAAAACACCTTTGATGAAATTTCCAATAAATATGTGGAGATGAATATTGCTCACCCTTTTATGGAGGGCAATGGCCGAAGTTTGCGTATCTGGCTTGACCTGATTTTAAAAAGAAAACTGAAGCTCTGTGTGGACTGGAGCAAAATTAATAAAAAAGATTATCTCGATGCAATGAATAAGAGTGTAACAAATCCAGGAAAAATCAAAGCCCTACTAAAATCTGCACTAACAGATAAAATCAATGACCGTGAAATGTTCATGAAAGGCATTGATTATTCCTACTACTATGAACAAGAAGATTAATCGCATATAAGCCCACAAAATATCTCCCAAACTAAAACACCGACATATTCATCATTTTGTCGGTAATTTAGTGTTGACATAAACGGAGAGGCAAGGTCTAAATATTTGACCCTGCTTTCTTGTGTCTACTGTTGAGACTGACCTCCAATTATAAGATGTGGGCAACAGGGGATGAGATTGCCACACCTACCTTCGGCAGATTCAAGATGACAAAACCCCATTCTGCTATTTCGATTACTACCCATGATATTTTGGGCACTCCCTCTCTGTTACTATCAGTGCTATTCCTTTTCTCCTGTGAGTATCATACCTTCTTTTTCATTACGAGAATAACCTTTCCCTTGGCATTGCGAAAGCCCCCTTCTCTTCTCATTGCGGGCGATAGTAGGGAGCGAAGCAGTCTCATACATTTAAGCTAAGAGAATTGAAAGTATACTTGTATTATTTCTTTTGAAGATTTCTTTCGAGTATAAACTAATTAAAAAAAATAAATACCTTTCAATTTTAATGCTCATCTATCCAGCCTAACAGATAAGTTTATAAAAAACTTGATTATTGTGCAAGTTTGATATATGATATTAGCATAAATATCAAATAGGAGGTGGCAGTATGTCAGTTCCTAATGAGCTTCAAGCTGTTTTAATACGAAATGGCGGTATTATTACTACCGCTCAAGCAAACGAAGTTGGCATCTCAAATGAACGGTTACGTTTACTCGTTAAGTCAGGAGATTTAGAGCGTGCCAGTTTTGGGGTATATATTTTGCCTGATGAATTTGAAGATAAAATGTATATTGCACAAATGCGACGTTCAAAGATAATTTATTCTCATGAAACTGCACTTTTTCTGCAGGGCCTTACAGATCGCGACCCAATTAGCTATACCGTTACCGTACCAACCGGGTATAATGCATTAAGGCTACGTAATGATGGTTTTACTGTATTTACAATAAAGCGAGAGCTGCATGAGATAGGTGTAACAAAAAAGACAACAATGTTTGGAAATTCGGTTAAGGTCTATAATATGGAACGTACAATTTGTGACTGCTTACGAAGCAGAAATAGGATGGATATCTCGATTGTTACTGATGCAATAAAGCGTTATGTTCAGCGCGAAGACAAGAACTTCAATAGACTAATGCAAATGGGAGAAGTGTTTAAAGTAACGAAACTACTAAGAAATTACACTGAGGTGCTCCTGTGAGAACATCCATCCAATTAAAAGCACTTATTCGTAATCTTTCTAAAAAATCAAAAGTTGAGGCTGAAATTATTTTACGTAACTTCATGTTAGAGAGGTTTTTAGAGCGTATAACCCTTTCAAAGTATAGACATAATTTTATTCTGAAGGGAGGCATGCTTATTGCTGCAATCGTTGGAATCGATGCTCGTTCAACTATGGATATGGATGCAACCATAAAAGGTCAAACATTATCTGCAGATGAGATATCAATGGTCATCGAAAATATCATTAAAGTTGAGATAGACGATGGCGTGGTATTTTCTTTTAATGGTATTGAAGAAATTAGAAAAGAAGCAGGTTACCCTGGTTACCGTGTTTAAATAGGTGCTATTTTTGATAAAACACGACAGATGCTTAAGGTTGATATAACAACTGGAGATTATGTTACGCCAGTAGAAGTTGAATATAGTTTTAAACTAATGTTCGAGGATAGGACAATCAATATCCTGGCATATAATCTTGAAACAGTACTTGCCGAAAAATTTGAAACAATAATTACTCGAGGTGTAGCCAATACTCGAATGAGGGACTTTTACGATATTTATATTCTTACCACTACACAGAAATTTAATAATGACATATTCAAAGAAGCTTTAAGGAAAACTGCTAAAAATCGACATACTTTTGAACAATTGTCAGATGGATTAATTGATACAATTGAAGCAATTAGAAAAGATGCTTTTATGACTGACCTTTGGCAGGGCTATCAAAAGAAATATTACTA
>JAXGTM010000162.1:0-4623 GCA_040774925.1 Atribacterota bacterium
GTGTCACAGTTGCAGATTTAGAAGCTGCTGTTGGTGAACACAGTGAAGCAATTGCAGCAATGAAGGCACTTGTTGACAAACATGAAAGATTCTTTGAACCTTTAAAGATTACCGGTTCTTGGAAAGCTGATTACAAGAAAGAAGTTTACAGTCTTTCTGGTGCTCCTTTAGCCGCGGCCACTTTAACTGATAGAGTTGATCTTAAATTAGCAGCTGAAATTAACCCAGAAACTACAGCAGAAGTTCAATTAAGAATTAACAATGTTCTTAATGGCCCTGCAACTATCACTGCCCGCAAATACAACCTGAGATATGCTGGTGATTGGAATCTTTGGGTTTCTAGTGATATTGCTCCCGATACTATCGGTTTAGGCTTATTGTATGACTTTGATGCAAATGAAGAATTTGCTGGCGTATGGGCTCAGTGGGAATGGGATTCCGATGAAGACCTGGGCACATGGACTGCTTTCATGAACGTTGAAGATTTCTACTACTTGAATGTAGCTTTCAATCTGGGTGATGAAGAGGATATTCCAGTTGGAGTAACTGCTGGTTATGACAATGTAACAGGTTTAGTCTTTGGTGGTGCAAATGTTGCCTTTAATTTGACCGATGACGACGATGACGCTCAGGTTAAATTAGCTTTAGAAGGTGGCGTAGCAAGCGATCTGGTTGATGTTGCCTTTGGTGCAGCTGCTAAAGTTAATGCTACCTTTGGAGATGATAAAGATATAGACTTAGCTGTTACTGGCTGGTATACACAGCCCGGATTTGATCTTGACAACAGCAAATACAACGCTGATGAAGTTGGTGTAACCGCTGCTTTAGGCTTCATGCTGACTGATGATGACGATGATCTCCAGATCAAAGTCACTCCAAAATGGGATTACAGAATGGATTCTACATTCACCACTTTAAAGAGAAACAGAGTTGGCTTACAGTTAGACTTTAACAATATTAACGCAGATAATCCAAAAGAAAAAGCTTACATCTTAGGCCAATACAGACTGGAAAGTGGCGATATCTACGTAGAAGCTGAGTACCTGAACCTCACCTTTGGTGATGATGATGAATTTGTCGTAAACGTACATGGAGACTACTTATTCACTGCAGTACCTGCCTACACTGTTGTAGCTAACGTGTCATACGCTTTCCCGGATGATCCAATGAAGCTGGTAGTTGAAGGCCGTATCGATTCTGCCTCTACTCCTTTCTACAGTGCTGAAGCTCAGTTAAGATACGACGTTGCTAAAAACACTGTCTTAAAGGTTGGAGTTGAAATGAACGATTGGGAAGCTGATATTGCTGACTGGTCAGACTCTGATGATTTCGTAATCAACAACGATATTACCAAAGTCTACGCTGGTATCGAAGTCAAATTCTAATCATTCAAAACAACTTGTCATAAACATCAAGCCTCCGGGGAAACCCGGAGGCTTTTTCTTTTTTCTATCATTATTAGCATACATACTATCTGGCTAAGTTATAAATTATTTGATTGATATACAATCATTTCTCATCATTAAAAAAAGAAGATATATTAAACCACAGTAACTTATTTTTACACCACAAAACCGCGTTAGTTTAGCAATTAGCTCTAATTAAAAGTGTATCTCCATTATCCTTACCGATGGCTATAAATAAATTAAAAATAAAAAGATGGATGTTAAGAATAATACAAAATAAAATATCAAGAGGATAGTTTATAAAATAGGATAAAAATCATTGGTTAAAATAAATATTTTTATCTATAACATTTTAATTATTTACGTTATAATATTATTGTGCATTGAAATAGAATAAATCTGCTTATTTTATAATTAAAAAGCAGTAAAATAAACATATTAATACAAATTCTACAAGTTTTTACAAAATATGAATGATTTTATTGTTTTAATTTTATTTAAAAATTCAAAATAAAAATATTTTATCAAACGAGGTGAAATTATATGTTCTTAAAGACCAGGAAGAAAGGTTCCGTCTTATTTTCTGTTATTTTTATCCTATCTATTATTCTACCCCAGATAGCTTTAGCCCAAAACTCTTCAGAAATTGCCATTATTGAAGATATTGCTCAAATTGAACAGCTTATCTATGGTGAAGTTTTCAGTGGAGGGTTACTTACTAGAGTTGAAGCTTTGGAGAAAGAGCTGGTAGGTAGAACTTTGCCGGGAATTCTTAAAGACAGAGTAAAACAACTTAAAGACTTTATTATAAATGGTACACCTGATGAACCTTCATTATCTTTTAAAATAAATTCTGCTCAGAGAACTTTACAGGATGATGTCACAGATGAACCGCTGTTAACCAAAATAGAAGATTTAGAATTAATAATTTATGGAGAATTATCAGATGACGTATTGGCAATGAGAGCAGAAAGAATTTTTACCGTATGTTTTCCTGAAGGGAGACCAGAAATCAGAGAAATAGTCATTCCTGCCGGCACACTTATACCTGTGGTTTTAATGCAAAAGCTTAGTTCTAAGAAGAATCATGATGGCGATATATTTGAATATAAAGTTGCTGAAGATATAACTTATGCTGGTTCCGTTATCATTCCAAAAAATACTATTGCTCAAGGTGAAGTATTAAAGGCTAAAAAAGCCTCTGTCCTGTTGAAAAAAGGGCAATTAGAACTGGATTTCAGAACCATTGAAACTCTGGACGGAAATCAGCTTAGACTGGTATTGGGTGATGTTTCAGAAGAGGAAAACAAAAGATTGGGAGCAGCTATTGGTGCGGGAATAGCCGGATTGATTATTTTGAGCAATCCAATTGGACTCGCCGCAGGTGCTTTAGTTCCTGGTAAAAATGTTATACTTAAAGAAGGAACTAAATTATATCTTGAAGTTGCCAGGGATGTAAAAATAGTATCTTTAACACGGTAATGGTTTTATATTATCTTTCTCACTATTATGATAGCTTTCATAGATCTTAATTAAGTGATTATACTATAGAAGATAATGGATAGTTAATAGTAGTACTATACAAATAGTTATACAGCATATAAACATAAATTAGTATATAAAAATAGTGAGTACAATAATCTAAATTATTGTACTCACTATTTTTATAAGGAAAATAAGTTTAATTATATTAATATGGCTTAACCCATATACTGAGAAGATTAGTTGCGTTAGGCTGGATATTAACCGTTTTAACAGCTTTATAATAACCATCAGAACTTACAACATAAATACTCCGATTGCCCGAAGGAATGTCGTCAACCATTAAAGAATTATAAACTTTTCCTCCAGAAGTCATACCCAGGTAAGTTCCGCTGCTGTTTGTGCCAAGATATACATAGTATTTATATCCCGGGTCATCCATGATGGTTACTTCCAGGCTTCCTATACTTGGGGTTGGATTAGTTGGTTTTAAATTAACGGTTGTAGTTGTTCCAGCAGTAATATATACTGTTTGGCTATCATAGCCAAAGCTTTCACCCCAGGTATCAACAGCTTCAAATTTATGGCTGCCTGCAGGAATTTTAGTCAAAGTATAAGTGCCTGCTGGCTTAGAACTCCATTGAGTTATCCCATCCATCTTAATATTGTAGAGTGCACTACCAGTAAGGATGATATTTGCAGTTCCAGTAGTGGTAGTCTCTTTCGGATTTAGATAAATCGTTGTAGTTGTACTTGCAGAAATATATACTGTTTGACTATCATAGCCAAGGTTTGCACCTTCAGTATCTATTGCCTCAAATTTGTGAGTTCCGACAGTAATATCTGTTATATAAAAAGTACCAGAAACCCTATCACTAAAATATGTTACCCCATCCATCTTAATATCATAATAATAATTGCCTGAAACGATAATTTTGGCAGTCCCCGTAGATGTAATAGGGGGAACAACAACACAGCCACTAAATCCGATACCTATAATAACCAGGGCAACGATGAAAAGTGCTAATTTGCCGAATGAATACCTTTTCATATTCTTTTACTCCTTTACTAAATAGTGTTAATTGATTTATAGTACATATTTTCAAAATATAATTATTTAGAAATTACAAAATGCAACATTACAAGTGAATGATCTAAATGTTATCTCCTGTATAACTTTATTATATCATTAAAAGGTTTTCATACCATTAAATATTTGCTTAATATTTAATGGAAAATAATTAAAATCAGATTAATCAGCTATATTTTTTAAATAAGATAGATTGAGACAAAACTAAATTTGTTTATGCTTAAGGCATATCAGCAGATTTCCTTTTAGAAGTGTAGATTTCTACATCATTATTTCCAAAAAATATTGTTTTATATTCCCACCCATCACGTGAAAAGTCAGTTCTTTTAGCATAAAAAGAATGATATCCTACCGGTATAAAATCAAAAATACCTATGCCTTTACTATCAGTGGTTCCAAGGTATAAACCCGAGAAATCATCACCATCCATATATATTGAATATCGGCTAAAATCATTTTTTATAATTACTCTAACTGTTCCGGTGTCTAAACACCCTGCTAATCCGATAATCACTATAGAGGAAATTAATAGTAATAGAATGATTTTTTTTAAATTAATATTTTTCATTTGGTATTTTCTCCTTTTTTAAAAGATTGACTTTGAAAATCTTTTTTTATTATAACATTAAAATCTTATATTATTAA
>JAXGTM010000163.1:0-4603 GCA_040774925.1 Atribacterota bacterium
AAATTAATAATAGCATTTAAAGCTATCTATGTCAAACAAATTTAATTTTATTTTCTATCTTTCTTCAAGCAAATAAGCAGGTTTAAAAACATATGTTTTGTCCGGAAAAATGGTTTGTTAGTATAGGATAAGCTGCAATTAAAATAGACAGAGTGTGACAAATATTATTGATTGATTCCCAGACAATTTTTTGAGAAAAGTATTATCCTAATTTAAATTATTATTTGTGTATGAGGGTATGGAGAGGAATGAAATAACGAAGAGAATCTTAACATCGATTATTTCAGATTGAAGGTAGGCGGAACAGGACTTGAACCTGTGACCCCCTACATGTGAAGCAGGTGCTCTGCCGACTGAGCTATCCGCCCGTTACAATGTATCAAGAAGATTGGACAAAATTCTCTAGATACCATATCTGCTTAATTATTGATCGAATGTATAAAAGTAATAATTGTTAGAATTAAAAAGGTGCCTCCAAGGGGATTTGAACCCCTGCCGCCGCCGTGAAAGGGCGGTGTCCTGAACCCCTAGACGATGGAGGCAATTGATGGTAGGCCGTGCAGGCCTCGAACCTGCGACCCTCTGATTAAGAGTCAGATGCTCTACCTACTGAGCTAACGGCCCGCAAATATGGTTCCTTTACACCCATCTTTTTTAATTGCTTTTCAATGGTACAATATTTTCTAATAAGTGTCAACGAATTTTCGGAAAAAGATGGATAAAAAATTTTTAAAATTTTAATCTACATCTCTTCTGATATCCTGGCCAAATTTTCAAAACGTGTGTATTCTTTTAAAAAAGCTAATTCTATGGTCCCTGTTGGACCATTTCTTTGTTTGCTTATTAAAACTTCGGCTATACCTTTTTTGCTGCTTTTTGGTTTGTAATATTCTTCACGATAAATGAAGACCACTACATCAGCATCCTGTTCTAGTGCTCCACTCTCTCTGAGATCGGAAAGTCGTGGTCTTTGATCTGAACGCTGCTCTACTGCTCTTGATAATTGAGAAACTGCCACTACAGGAACATTTAATTCGCGGGCAAGACCCTTAAGCGAACGGGATATTTGTGATATTTCCTGTTGGCGATTTTCAATCTTCGTACCGGTTTGAATTAATTGTAAATAATCGATCAGTACCAGCCCCAAATCATGTTTAGCTTTTAATCTTCGAGTTTTTGCTTTAATTTCTAAAGGTGAAATTCCAGCAGTATCATCAATAAATATTGGAGCAGTTGATAATCTGCCAGCAGCCAGAGAAAGCTTTGGCCAATCCTCTTCAGGCATTGTTCCTCTACGCAAAGCATGTGTATCAATTCGAGCTTCAGAACACAACATTCTCTGAACAATTTGAGATTTAGACATTTCCAAACTGAATACGGCAACTGGAATTTTATGTTGCATAGCGGCAAATTGAGCTATATTCATACAAAATGCTGTTTTCCCCATTGATGGTCTGCCAGCAACAATAATTAACTCAGATGGTTGAAACCCTGTTGTCAATTCATCAAGATTAACAAATCCTGTTGGCACACCGGTAATAAAATTTCCACTATGGTAAAGGTCTTCAATTTTCTCAAAACTTTCAGTTAATAAGTCTTTAATTGGACTGAAGAAATTTCTAATCTTTTGTTGAGATACATCAAATATCAGGTTTTCTGCTTTATCAAGTAATACCTGAGCTTCTTCCTGTTCTTCATATCCCATAGCTACTATCTGGGTTGCATGGTTAATAAGTTTTCTTAAAATAGCTTTTTCTTCAACGATTTTAGCATAATAAGAAACATTTGCAGCAGTAGGTACACTGCTCATTAAAGTTGCCAGATAAGTAGCACCACCTACTTCGTCAAGTTGTTTTCTTTTTCTAAGCTCTTCAGTTAAAGTAATTAAATCAACAACCTGGTTCTTTTCAAACAAATCCAGAGCACATTGATAAATTGTCTGGTGAGCGGTTTTATAAAAATCTTCCCAGTGCAGAATTTCTATGCAATTTAATATAGAATCTTTTTCAAGGAGAATTGAGCCTAAAGTTGCCTGTTCTGCACTTATATTTTGTGGAGCACTCCTCGTTATTTCCATCCTTTTTCTCCAAACTTCTTTTTTGCGAAAGATAATTGGTTTTCTTACTCACCATAACTTCCCTTAATTAGAGGCATCTGCTTCCTTTTTATCTTCTTCTTCACCAGCTACTTTAATTCTTATATGGGCATTGACTTCCTTGTGCAAGCGTATATTTGCCTGATAATCCCCGGTCTTTTTAATTGGTTCATTTTGTTCAATTTTTTTACGGTCAATTTCTATCTGATAGTTATCTGATAAATATTGAGCAATATCTTTGTTAGTAATAGAACCAAATAATTTTCCATCTTTCCCGACTTTTACCAGAAAAGTGATGTCTAAACCGCCAATTCTGTCAGCTAACTCTTTAGCTTCCAGTATTTCACGATTACGTTTTTCCCATTCTTTCTTCTTAAGATGTTCTATTGATTTTAAATTACCACTGGTATATTCAATTGCAAGACCTCTAGGAAATAGATAGTTTCTAGCATATCCGCTACTAACATTTACTACATCTCCCGTATATCCTAACTTTTCTATAGTTTCCTTTAAGATTACCTTCATAGTATAAACCCTCCATATACTTTGAGGAATAATTTCCTTAACTTAATATATTCCCTTGACCACTTCTATCCGACTTTATTTTTTGAACCATAATGTTCTAAAATCCAGCCAGACATCAAATATTCCTACCCAGGTAACCAATAGAGATAAAACGGGCTGGATAAATATGAGCAAGCAGGTTACCCAGAAAAAGAATGATTTAATTTTATAATGATAAAAAAGGTATGACCATAAAGCTAAACCAGTGAATAGAAATATCATGGAAAATAATAGCTGAATATTTATGCCAATTTTTTGTAACAGAGGCACATGATATCT
Source organism: Atribacterota bacterium (assembly GCA_040774925.1). GTDB lineage: Bacteria > Atribacterota > Phoenicimicrobiia > Phoenicimicrobiales > Stramentimicrobiaceae > Stramentimicrobium. The sequence goes on from JAXGTM010000163.1 coordinate 2,939, forward strand.
CGCATCAATTATTAACAAAAATATCCCTGCTGTATAACTCCAAAAAAAAGAACTACTAACTCTCCATTCACGAAACGGAACCAGAGGTGTAATAATATATCCCAGCCTGTTTAAAATCCATCCAGCGACCCAATAATTGATAATTGTGTCTAAAACTGAACCAAGTACCAGCATCGCTGGAAAAGCAACCTTTATCAACTCTAAAGACTGCAACATGGTATTTTTAAATATTTCTATCTGTTCCTGGCTAAAACCTATACTCTGATAAAAAGACAGACTGCTGGCAATACCCTGATCAATCTCCTGTATGCTAAGCAATAATGGGTTAACACCCATTAACCATAATCCGGCAAATACTAGTAATACTTTAGAAATAAAAGAGGTAAGGCTTCCTATTAATAATATCTCTGATAGAGCCATTTTTTTCTTTATAGCTATACCCAAAGCAATTCCCAACAGACCAAAGCCCAATATTGCAACAAATCCCTGAAAAGGTCCGGCAATCAAAGATACCAGAAAAAATGATACCAGTATAGCCAGCAAAGCTATCTGAATATTGTGACGCAAACATAAAATAATTATAGGTAATGGGCATAAGAAACTAATTACGGTACCCAATACAGGAATATAGAAGCTGGCTAAAAACAATAATACTGTAATAGATGAAAGGAAAGCCCCTTCTACAATTGATTTAGTTGATAAACGTTCTTTCAATAAACTAACTACCTCTTACCTATATCCCATAACCCTTATTATTCAAAATAAAAAGCTTTTACCGATTAACAAATGGCAATAAAGCAATTTCTCTTGCTCTTTTTATTGCCATAGCAAGGGACCTTTGGTGTTTAGCACAACTTCCGGTAATTCTACGGGGAAGTATTTTGCCCTGATCACTAATAAAACGGTTTAAAAGCTCAACTTCTTTATAATCTGCTTCTTTTTTTTCAGCACAAAAGTAACAGATTTTTTTTCTTGCTCTCAATCCTCTGTAACTACTTCTTTTGATCATTCACTATTTCCTTTCTATTATACATAACTAAAAACTCAAATACCCCATTTGCTCTATTTGCTTAGTTAAAATTGGGTTAAAAAAACTTAGGATTAAGATTTATTCTATTCTTCTTTGTTTGTATTTGTTCTGCTGGGGGTTTTAAGTATTTTTTTAGAACCAAGAACCAAAAGATATCTTACTATCTTTTCTTCAAACCTAATGCTGTTTTCAATATTTACAAGATTATTAGGTTCTAATTCAAATTCAATGATTACATAAAAGGCTTCCTGAAAACTTTTAATTTCATAAGCCAATTTTCTTTTGCCCCACTGACTTGTCTTAATAATCTTCCCTTTATTAGCGGTAATTGTTTGATGGATTTTATCCAGTATACTTTTCCTGTCTTCATCCAGTAGGCCGGGGTCAAATAAAACCATTAATTCGTAGTTACGCATTTGTTCACCTCCTTTTGGTCAAAAATGGCCCCTATCTCATATTGCGAGGTAGGAGCAAGGAAAAATGCTTTGTAATTATAACATTTCATTTTTTATATAGCAAGAGTTATTCTTTTAAAATTGTTTTTCTATATTCTCCTTTTACTAAAGCTCTGGTATTAGAAAAAGTATTGAATTTTACAGATAATATTTTTAATTTGTATATTTACATTATAAAAT
>JAXGTM010000164.1:0-4594 GCA_040774925.1 Atribacterota bacterium
ATGGAGGAAACATAAAAGCAGCTGAAATTTCAGGAAAAATATTGTGTAACAGACTTAAAGAAAAGGGTATTAAAAAGATCGTTTTTGATCGAAATGGTTATTTATTCCATGGTAGAATAAAAGCTTTATCTGATCAAATTAAATTGTAAAAACAAACTTTATTATAAACCTAAATAACCCATAAATAATAATTTATATATTAATTGAAGTATATAATTAATTGATAAAATATTTGATGTTTTTTAAATGAGAGGAGATGAATTTGTGCAAAAGATAAGTGCTGAAGAACATGAATTAAAAGAGAGTGTTGTTTTTGTAAATAGGGTTAGTAAGGTAGTTAAGGGTGGACGAAGATTTAGCTTCACAGCAATGGTAACTGTTGGTGATGGTAAAGGATTCGTCGGAATCGGTTATGGGAAAGCAAAGGATGTTTCTGATGCTATCAGAAAAGCAGTTACAAAAGCAAAAGAAGATATGTATAGAATTAAAATAAAAAATAATACAATTCCACACACGGTAATTGGAGTTCATGGAGGAGCTAAGGTTATTTTGCGCCCAGCATCTGCGGGAACTGGTGTCATTGCAGGAGGACCTGTTAGGGCAATTATTGAAGTGTCCGGCATTCAGGATATTTTGACAAAATCATTAGGAAGCAGTAATAACTTAAATGTAGTGAAAGCAACCATGAAAGCTTTGCAAGATTTAAGAAGTGCAAAAGAAATTGCTAAATTACGAGGAATTCCAGTAGAAAAATTATATAATTAGCTATTACCAAGAGGAGATATTTAATGGAAATTAACAATTTAAAACCTAAAATTGGTTCTGTGAAAACAAAAAAGAGAGTTGGCAGGGGTAATTCTTCTGGTCATGGAACAACTGCTGGAAGAGGAACAAAGGGACAAAAGAGCCGTTCGGGAGCAAAGATAAAGCTTTATTTTGAAGGCGGTCAAATGCCATTAAGCAGGAGATTGCCAAAACGAGGTTTTCACAATGTATTTCGCAAGGAATATGCTATTATCAATGTCGAACAATTAAATGTATTTAATGATGATGAAATCATTACGCCTGAAAGACTGATAAATGATGGAATAATAAAGAATATAATGAATGGCTTAAAAGTTTTAGCTAAAGGCGATATAAATAAAAAAGTCATTATAAAAGCACATAAATTCAGTCAAGGAGCTATCAATAAAATAGAATCAGCTGGTGGGAAAGCAGAGGTATTATAAGATGCTCGAACAGCTACGAAATTTGTTTAGGATCCCTGATTTAAAAAATCGTTTATTATTTACTATGGCCATGTTAATAGTTGTGCGTCTCGGTAGCCATATACCATTGCCAGGAATAGATAAACAAGCCTTAGCAAATTTATTTGCTCAAGGTGGTATACTTGGTTTCTTTGATTTATTCGCCGGTGGTGCATTGAGCCGATTCTCACTTTTTGCCCTTGGAATTATGCCTTATATTAATGCTTCTATAATTATGTCCTTGTTGCAGTCAGTGGTGCCATTGTTTGAACAATGGTCAAAAGAAGGGGAAGAGGGTAGAAATAAAATTAATAGTATAACCAGATATGGGACGTTAGTTCTCGGTCTTATACAGGCAGTTGGAATAAGTGCATGGCTCGAAAGTTTACAGGTATTAACCATAACCGGAATTACGTTTAGAATATTGTTAACTCTTAGTTTAACTGCTGGTACCTGTTTCTTAATGTGGTTGGGTGAGCAAATAAGTGATTACGGTATTGGCAATGGAATCTCAATTATAATTTTTGCTGGTATTGTTGCAAGGATTCCTGCTGAAATTATACAAACATGGAGTTTAGTCAGAATTGGAGAGGTTGGTATTATATCAATACTTGCATTTTTAATCGTGATAGTATTTGTTATAGCTGGAGTAGTAGCCATTCAACAAGGACAAAGACGCATACCAGTACAGTATGCTAAACGTGTGGTGGGGAGAAAATTGTATGGAGGCCAGGGTACTCATATCCCTTTGCGAGTAAATCAGGCAGGGGTAATACCTATCATTTTTGCCTCTGCTATATTGATCTTTCCAGGTACTCTTGCTCAATTTTTCCAGGGTTCTGCTTTTATGCAGAAAGTTGCTCAGGCTCTTTCCCCCGGGTCAACATTATATCTAATACTATATGCAATTTTAATAATTATATTTACCTTTTTCTATACAGCCATAACATTCAATCCACAAAACCTTTCTGATAATATTAAAAAGTATGGGGGGTTTATTCCTGGTAGAAGGCCAGGTAAAGCTACCGCCATGTATATTGATAGTATTATGACTAGAATTACGCTTAGCGGCGCAATATTCTTAGCAATAATAGCAATTTTGCCAAATATATTAATTGGAGTTACTGGAATTACTACTATTTATTTTGGAGGTACATCAGTACTCATTATGGTTGGTGTGGCACTTGAAACAGTCGAACAAATCGAGTCACATATGTTAATGCGTCATTACGAAGGTTTTATAAAATAATAAAAGTTTAAAAATAATGAAATTTTTTAAGGTGTAGTGAATGATTATTATATTATTGGGGCCACCCGGAGCAGGGAAAGGTACAGTTGCGAATAAAATAAATAGGTACATAAATGTACCTATAATTGCTACTGGTGATATATTAAGAAGAGCTATAGAAAGTGAAACTGATATTGGTAATAGGGTAAAAAATTATGTAGTTTCAGGTAAATTAGTTCCTGATAATCTTATTATTGAGATTGTTGAAAATAGAATAAAGGAATATGATTGTGACGAAGGGTTCATTCTGGATGGTTTTCCCAGAACAATTAATCAAGCTAGTGATTTAAGTATAGTTCTTGAGAGAATAAAGAAAAATATAGACCAGGTATTTTATTTCGAGACTTCTTATAATACCATTATTAATCGTTTATCTTCCAGAAGAATTTGTCCAAAATGCAACAATATTTTTAATATTAAATATGATCCACCTAAAAAAAATGATATCTGTGACCATTGCAGTACAAACCTCGTACAGAGAGCTGATGACCAAGAAGATACCATAAAACAAAGACTAGAGATTTACAATAAAGATACCTTACCGTTAGTAAGTTATTATCAAGAGAGGAACATTCTAACTAAAATCAATGCTGACCTTGACTTAAAGGACAGGTTGGTAATTTTATTCGAACGATTAAATGAATTAGGAATAATTAAAAATATAAATTATGGTGATTTTAAAGACTGACAAAGAGATCGAGAAAATTAAAAAAAGTTGTAAACTAACCGCTGATACACTAAGATATATTGCGGAAAGAATTAAACCTGGTTTAAAAACAATACAAATTGACCAAATGATAGAAATTTATATCAAAAAACATGGAGGGATCCCTTCTTTTAAAGGGTATGGTCCAAAAGGTTATGAATTTCCATCTGCTGCCTGTATTTCAATCAATGATGAAATTGTTCATGGTATACCTGGAGATAGGATTTTAAAAGATGGAGACATTGTTAGCATTGATATCGGCACTAATGTTAATGGTTATTTTGGTGATGCGGCTGCTACATTTGGAGTTGGAATTATTAGCATCGAAGCAGAGAAATTGATTAAAATTACACATGAATGTTTACTGGCTGGAATTAAACAAGCAACTAAAGGAAACCGTATTGGTGACATATCTAATGCCATTCAATTATTAGCTGAAAGAAATAATTATTCTGTTGTTAAAGAATATGTTGGACATGGAGTTGGATTGATGGTTCATGAAGAACCACAAATACCAAATTATGGGAAACGAGGAACAGGATTAGCTTTAGAAAAAGGAATGGTTCTAGCTATCGAGCCGATGTTAAATCTGGGTGGGTATGAAACTACCATTAAAAAAGATGGGTGGACAGTTAAAACACTCGATGGCAGCTTATCAGCACACTTTGAACATACGATTGCAATACTTGATGATGGAAATGAGATATTAACAATATAAAATACAAGAGTATGATAATGATTAATTTCTATCCAATTATTTATTAAAACAGGAGAATGTAATGGGCAAAGAAAAATATGTCGAAATGAAAGGAAGAGTTACTCAGGCTCTGCCAAATACTTATTTTAAAGTTGAACTTGAAAATGGATGTGAAGTGTTAGCCCATATATCTGGAAAAATCAGGATGAATTTTATACGAATTTTACCTGGAGACAGAGTTAAAGTTGAGATATCCCCTTATGATTTGAGCCGTGGTCGAATAGTGTATAGATTATAAATTAGGGATATTACTTATAAGTAACACAAATAAATAGAAGAGCAATATATTCAATGCAATATTCCAATGTAGTTTATTTATAGTAATGTTATAGTAATATGATTTAATTGATGTATTTTATATTCAAGAGGTGAGATAATATGAAAGTCAGAGCTTCAGTTAAAAAGATTTGCGAAAAATGTAAGTTAATTAGAAGAAATGGTAGAATAATGATAATATGCAATAACCCTAAGCATAAACAAAGACAGGGATAAAAACAGGAAGGAGTGGATCTAAATGGCTAGAATTAGTGGTGTGGATTTACCAAGAAATAGGAATATAGAGACAGCATTAACTTATATTTATGGTATAGGCTTTA
>JAXGTM010000165.1:0-4579 GCA_040774925.1 Atribacterota bacterium
CAGCTTAAAAGGTAGAAAAATTTTTACAATTGATGCAAGTAAATTAGCACAGGAAGAGATAGGAAGACCATTGCCAAATACCCCCATGGTAGGTGCGTTAATAAAAGCGACAGGTTTATTGAGATTAGAGAATGTTATTAATAATATAAGAAAACAATTTGCTGGTAGATTTAGCCAGGAAGTTGTAGATGGAAATGTGAGAGCTATTGAAAGAGCTTTTCAGGAGGTTAAAGGAGAATGAGTGTAATGAAGCAGGAAGGATGGAAGGATATCCCTAGAGGAGGTTTGATTCTAGAGGCCGGAAACTCTGAAAAATATCGTACCGGTTCCTGGCGTTCTCAAAGACCGATCAGAGATGAACAGAAATGTACACATTGTCTGATTTGCTGGGTCTTTTGTCCGGATTCCTCTATTATCGTTGAGAATGGAAAAGTTAAAGGTATTGATTATAAACATTGTAAGGGATGCGGTATTTGTGCAGTTGAATGTCCGGTTGAAGCTATTGAAATGAAAGATGAGAGTGAATGTTTAAAAGAGGAGGAGATAGGGAAATGAGTATTAAAACTGTCGCAATTACTGGAAATGATGCTGCTGCCTATGCCTTTAAACAGATTAACCCGGATGTTGTAGCCGCTTATCCTATCACACCACAGACTGATCTGGTACAAAAGTTTTCTGAATATGTGGCAGATGGGTTAGTGGATACAGAATTGATTACGGTGGAAAGCGAGCACAGTGCAATGAGTGCATGTGTAGGTGCAGCTGCTGCCGGTGGAAGAGTTATGACAGCTACTTCTGCCAATGGATTGGCTTTGATGTTTGAAATACTATATATTGCTGCTTCTAACAAGTTGCCAATTATAATGCCTGTTGTTAATAGGGCATTGTCAGGGCCAATTAATATACATTGTGACCACAGTGACACCATGGCTGCAAGAGACGCGGGATGGGTACAAATATATTCTGAAAATGCTCAGGAAGCTTATGATAATATTTTACAGGCAGTTAGAATTGCAGAGAATATGGAGATCAGATTGCCTGTAATGGTTATGTATGATGGTTTTATTATTTCCCATGGAATTGACAGAGTTAGTCTATTAGAAGATAAAATAGTAAGTGACTTTGTTGGAGAATATAAAGCTAATAATCCTCTTTTGGATATAAATAAACCGGTAACTTATGGGCCGTTAGACCTGCACGACTACTATTTTGAACATAAACGTCAACAAATAGAGGATATAAAAAACGCGAAATCGGTTATACTGGAGGTTGCAAAAGATTTTCAGAAGATATCTTCACGAGAGTATGGCCTTTTTGAGTCATACAATTTAGATGATGCTGAAACTGCTATTGTTGTATTGTCTTCAGCAGCTGGTACCACTAAAGCAGTAGTGGATGATTTAAGGAGTAAGGGCAGAAAAGTCGGACTCCTTAAACCGAGAGTGTTCAGACCGTTTCCTTTCGCTGAAATAGCTAAGGCATTATCACATTTGAAATCTATTGCAATACTGGACAGGTCAGTCTCTTTTGGAGGTTTTGGTGGACCTCTCTTTACTGAGGTCAGATCGGCTATGGTAGAGTTTGGGAGAATACCGGAAAATATAAATATAATTTTTGGCCTGGGAGGGAGAGATTTAAACCAACAGGATATTATTGGAATATATAATCAGTTAGATGAAATTGCCCGAACAGGTAAAGTGAAAGACAGGGTACAGTATCTTGGGGTAAGGGAATAGGAGGTAATAAACGGTGGCAAAATTAAAGGATTTGGTTAAAAAACAAGAGGTATTGGGTACAGGACACCGTCTCTGTGCTGGATGTGGTGCTTCAATTGCTGTGAGACAGATTTTGTCTGCCAGCGATGATCCGGTTGTTGTAGCAAGTGCAACAGGCTGCCTGGAAGTGGCTACAACTATTTATCCTTATACTAGCTGGCGTTCGCCTTTCATACATAATGCTTTTGAGAATGCTGCTGCAACCATAAGCGGTGTGGAAGCTATGTACCAATCACTTAAAAGACAGGGGAAAATTGAAAAGGAAATAAAATTTATTGCTTTCGGTGGTGATGGCGGGACATATGATATAGGTTTACAATCTTTGTCTGGAGCTCTGGAGAGAGGTCATAATTTCGTATATGTTTGTTATGATAACGGTGCTTATATGAATACAGGAATTCAACGTTCCAGCGCTACTCCTCGTGGAGCATGGACAACTACTACACCGTGTGGTGAGGTAATTCCAGGTAAAACACAGTTTTCAAAAGATTTGACCGGCATTGTTGCAGCACATAAAATTCCTTATGTTGCACAAGGTTCAATCTGGCGTTGGAGCGATCTGGTGGATAAAGCACACAAGGCCTTTTATACCAATGGTCCGGCTTTCCTGAATATTTTAGCGCCCTGTCCTAGAGGATGGCGTTTCCCAACAGAAGACACAATTAAAATGGCAAAACTGGCGGTTCAGACTAATTATTGGCCATTGTATGAGATTGAAAATGGAAAATGGAAATTAAATTATCAACCTAAAAATAGATTGCCTGTAACTGAATGGCTGAAGTCACAGGGTAGATTCAAACACCTTTTAGCTCATGAAAACAAACATATTGTAGAAGAGATTCAAAAAGAAATAGATGATAAATGGGAGAAATTATTGGACCTCAGCAAAGAAAAATGACATCTATTTCGCTACTTAAAATGAGCATCTTTTCTTAAATGCCTAGTAAAGCAGTTTAAATGGTGTTTAAAACATTTCTAATCTAGAAGCATGATGCAAGATTGAAATTAAGTTGGAAGATGTAATATAATATAAATATACATTAATAATAAAAAATTAATTTTAAAGTAAGCCTATTACGAATAGAAGACTAGGAGGGTTAAAAAAAATGGCAGATAAATCCACCAAAAATATGAAAAAAGATTTAGCTCAATCATTCAAGGGTGGAGTAATCATGGATGTGGTAAATGCTGAGCAGGCTAAAATTGCTGAAAATGCTGGTGCAGTAGCTGTAATGGCTTTGGAAAGGGTGCCTGCCGATATCCGAACAGCCGGTGGTGTAGCAAGGATGTCAGACCCTGCTATGATTAAAGAGATTATCAAAGCAGTGAATATACCGGTAATGGCCAAAGTCAGAATTGGTCATTTTGTTGAGGCTCAGGTATTAGAAGCACTGGAGATTGACTATATAGATGAGAGCGAGGTTCTCACTCCTGCTGATGAAAAATACCATATCAATAAATTTGATTTTAAAGTACCCTTTGTTTGTGGAGCCCGAAATTTAGGGGAAGCTTTACGAAGAATAGCAGAGGGCGCTGCTATGATCAGAACAAAAGGAGAGCCTGGCACTGGAAATATTGTTGAAGCAGTAAGACATATTCGTTGTGTTAATGAAGAGATAAGAGCTCTGAAGGGTTTGAGAAAAGAAGAACTTATTGTCAAAGCTAAAGAATATGGTGCCCCTTTTGAACTGCTTGTAGAAACTGCATCCTTAGGAAGATTACCTGTAGTTAATTTTGCTGCTGGAGGAATTGCTACTCCTGCTGATGCAGCTTTAATGATGCAGCTGGGTTGTGATGGAATATTTGTCGGCTCTGGCATCTTCAAATCTAAAGACCCCGAACAGAGAGCTAAAGCTATCGTGAAAGCAACAAAACATTACAATGACCCGAAGGTTATTGCTGAGGTATCAGAGGGACTGGGAGAGGCGATGAAAGGGCTGTCAATAGACAAAATTCCTGAAGAAGAAAGGATGTCAGAAAGAGGCTGGTAATAAATAGTGATATAGCTATGAATAGCTGACAATATTATTTAGTAAAAAGAAGCCCAGTAATGCTTTTTCAATAATTATTGAGTTGATTTTAAAGTAATTTAAATTTTTTACAATTTTAAAAAAATTAATTAATATTTTTTTTATTTTTCCTTGACAACTCGTTCTATCTCTGTTACTATCTTATTTGCCCTCGAGGAGGAGGCATCCTATTCCTTAATCCTCAGAGGATTTTCAGGGGCAAAGTACATTGATAATAAAATATAGCACCCAGCCAGATGCTTTGATCTAACAAGCTGTGGGATGCCTGAAATATGGCAGCCCTTATGATATTCGGTGTCAATTTTGGAGGGATTGAAGCGGGAGAGATTTCGGTCTTTCTCAAATTGATCCCTTTAAAGAAAACGGAGAGTTTGATCCTGGCTCAGGACGAACGCTGGCGGCGTGCCTAACACATGCAAGTCTGACGGGAAAGTCTCCTTCGGGAGACGAGTACAGTGGCGGACGGGTGAGTAACGCGTGGGAATCTACCCGGGAGTGGGGGATAACCCTCCGAAAGGAGGGCTAATACCGCATATGTCCTACGGGGCAAAGATGGCCTCTTTACAATGCTATCGCTTTCGGATGAGCCCGCGTCCTATTAGCTAGTTGGTGAGGTAATGGCTCACCAAGGCGACGATGGGTAGCCGGTCTGAGAGGATGAACGGCCACACTGGGACTGAGACACGGCCCAGACTCCTACGGGAGGCAGCAGTGGGGAATTTTGCGCAATGGGGGAAACCCTGACGCAGCAACGCCGCGTGGATGATGAAGGCC
>JAXGTM010000166.1:0-4487 GCA_040774925.1 Atribacterota bacterium
ACGCGTAAATTCTCTTTACCGGAACCTGATTAATATAGTATCCTATCTCTATAGGAAAGAACGGTAATGTGTAAACACATCTTGAAAGTAATACACATTAATATTATTTTAAAAGCAAATTATCTAATTATTCCAGATACATTTTGTTCAATTTTTTAAACTCAGCATAGAATAAGAATATAGGTGAAGTTAAAAAGCAGAAGTGGTTATTGGCTGACTTTCTCTACTTTGCCAGATTTAAGACATTGTGTACAAACATTCATTCTTTTTACAGAATTATCCACATTTACTCTGACTCTCTGAATGTTAACAGACCATTTTCTATTACTTACTCTATGTGAATGACTGATTTGTTTCCCAAACTGTGGGCCTTTGCCACATACTTCACATTTTGCCATTATCAATTCCTCCAGCTTTTACTTGAAAAATAACGAATTTTATTTTATCATATAAAGGTTATTATTATCAAGTAAATTAAATAATAAAATCGTTAATAAATAATTTTTTTAGTAAAATGCAAATCAATTAGCATTTTTATCCGTTTTATCCATGAGATCAGACATTGCGTTAATTAGTTTTATTATATAGCGTGGAAAATCATTTGATAAATGAAAATCATTGGTGGTATTTATAAAGGAATTAAATTATATCCTTTTCCTGGAAAAGAAATTAGACCAACTCCAGCTATAATAAGAGAAGCAATATTCAACATTGTTGCAGAAAGGATTGTTGGCCAAAATTTTTTGGATTTATTTTCAGGAACTGGAGCTATGGGAATTGAGGCAATCAGCAGGGGAGCAGGCTGTGTCACTTTTGTAGATATAGATAAAAATGCTATTTCGCTAATTAAAAAGAATTTAAATAAAATTAATATTGGAAATAATGCTATCAATATTATTAAAAATGACTACTTTCAGGCTATAAAATTATTAAATTTGCAAAATAAGGTATTTGATATTATTTTTTTTGACCCTCCCTATGATAAGGATTTTTTTCTGAAGGTATTGCAACTAATAGATGAAAATCCAATATTAAAAGAACTGGGGATTATTATAGTGCAGCATCCCTCAAAAATGAGAATTGAAAATAAGTTTAATAAATTGTCATTAATTAAAGAAAATAAATATGGTAATTCAAAGATTTCGGTTTTTATTAAAAATAATTAATATTTAATCAAGAGGAGTTTTATGACAAAAGCAATTTATCCAGGCAGTTTCGACCCAATTACCAATGGTCATCTAGATATTATAATCAGAGCCTCAAAAATATTTGATAAAATCATAGTCGTTATCGCAGAAAATTCAAAGAAGATATCTCTTTTTTCAACTGAAGAGAAAGTGGACATGATTACGAACGTAACAAAAAACATAGTCAAAAATATTGAAATACAATCTTTTAAAGGGCTATTAATTGATTGTGTCCGGGCAAATGGAGCAAATATAATTTTACGAGGAATGAGGGCAATCTCTGATTTCGAATATGAATCCCAATTTGCTCTTATTAACAAGAAGATGGCTCCCGAAATAGAGACAGTATTCATGGTTACCAGCACTAAGTTTTCTTATTTAAATTCTAGTATAGTCAAAGAGATTGCATCTTTAAACGGATGTATAAATGAATTAGTTCCTTCTTACGTAGAAAAAAAATTGAAAAATAAATTTGGTTATTAATAATTATGTAAGGTATATATTTTTAATCTTGGAAGTAAAATCTTGACTTCCAGTTTTTAGATAATTATGTTTATAAGCCAGGACATATTGGTCTGTTGCTTTAATATCATAATCTATCATTTTTAATACTTTCCTATTATCAATTTTTTTGTTGTGCTGATAAAATGTTTTTAATTTCTGAATAAAAGGTAATGAAGCTGTTGCTTTAGCTTTTCGTAGAATATCCTGCCCCTTATTTGACAATCCTAAAATTCTAAAATATAGTGGTCCAAAATTACTGAAACTTTTAACCTCTTGTTTCGTTAAGTTTAAGAGGCAGTGAATGATCATTCTTTGAATCCTTGTTCTAGTATAACGCTTAGATTTAATTGTTGAAATCAAACCCTCTAAATCAGTTGTTGTAAGGCTTGCTTTTTTAATCTTATTTTCTAAACCTTCGTCAATTCCATTGATTTTTTTTAAATCGTCGATGGATATACTTCTTAGTTTGCTGAAAATCATTTGCTCAAAATATGAATACAAGATAGGATTAATATCATTCTTTAATTGATTAATTATACTGCTGTATGTAGAAACTGGAACAGCGTCTTTCGTTTTTTCTAATAATAATTTATTTTGTAAATTAGAGTAATATTCTTTTATTGTTTCTCTTATCGCTGTAGCGCTAGAAAATTTGCCTTCGAGTTTATTTTGATTAAAATCTGAACCAATTCTTTTAATTGGTAATGCTTTTATGCTGCTATTAGTTTTTTGTAAAGAAATAACATACTCTAAAGCAAGTATATTATTAGGATTATTTAAAACACTTTTTATTTCCTCCAATGAATACTTTGTGCAATCACGATACTGGTTTATAAAAAGAGATGTGATTATTTTTTCACGAATATTTGGAAAATTAAATCCTTTTTTTATTTCTTCTTTTTCAATATCTTTTATAAGAAAATGGTTGTTATTTATCAATTCTGCTAATCTTAAAAATAATTCAAGATTATTATTTTCACAACCAAAAGCAATGTAATCAACAATTCCTAATGAATTTAGCAATCTGATTCCAGCTTCTGCGAAACCACCGGCATCCTGAGTAGCAAAAACAAAAGGGAGTTCTATAACTAGATCAATTCCAGACAATAAGGCCATTTTTGTCCGTTCCCATTTATTCCAAAATGCGGGTTCCCCACGTTGTAAAAAATTTCCACTCATAACAGCGATAGAAAAATTGGCTCCGGTTAATTCTTTAGATTTTTGTAAGAGATAAAGGTGTCCATTGTGAAAAGGATTATATTCAGCAATTATACCGATAACTGACATATTCTGCCTCGAAAAATTAGAATAAATATGTTATAATTATACGGTATTTTAACCAATTTGTATTTTAGATTATTAAAATATTGTTAAATACTATATTTTTATCGGAGGCAATGTGCTTATATGAACATTTCAAAGTTATTGAGAGAAAATGCAAAGAAGAAAATTAAAAAAATTGTTTTACCTGAAGGTGATGAACCCAGGATGATAAAAGCTGCGGAAATTATTTATAAAGAAGGTTTTGCGGAATTAATATTTTTGGGCAATGAAAGAAAGATTAAGAACCTTGCTAGCCAAAATAATGTTAACTTCCCTGAAGCAATTGAAATAGTAGAACCAGAATCATCTGATAAATTAAAAACTTATGCTGAAATATATTATGAGTTAAGAAAAAATAAAGGAATGTCCATTGAACAATCATTGGAGTTAATGAAAGATCCTCTTTACTATGCATCATTAATGGTTTATCAAAATGATGCAGATGGATTTGTAGCTGGGTCGGTTAATGCAACAGGTGATGTTTTCAGACCCGCTTTGCAAACTATTAAAACTTCTCCTAATGTAAGCATTGTTTCCAGCTCCTTTATTATGGTTGTCCCTGATTGCGATTATGGTGAAAGGGGTATTTTGTTATTTGCTGATTGTGCATTATTTCCAGATCCAAACTCTGATGAATTAGCTGATATTGCAATTGCTAGTGCCAATACTGCAAAAGCATTAGTTGGAGTAGAACCTAGAATTGCCATGCTTTCTTTTTCAACAAAAGGGAGTGGAAAACATGCTTTGGTAAACAAAGTAATAGAAGCTACTGAAATAGTAAAAAAGAAGGCACCAAACCTAAAAATTGATGGTGAGTTACAAGCAGATGCAGCTTTAGTGCCTGCAATAGGAAAGCGAAAAGCTCCAGGAAGTGAGATAGCCGGTCAGGCAAATGTGCTTATTTTTCCAGATTTAAATGCTGCAAATATAGCATATAAACTTGTCGAACGATTGGCAAAAGCCGAGGCTATAGGTCCAATTTCTCAAGGTATGGCTAAACCTGTTAATGATCTTTCCAGAGGATGTTCAATTGAGGATATTGTTAATGTCGTAGCTATTACAGCCTTACAAGCTCAAGGAATATAGTAAAAGGATTTAAATATATTTACATAATTAATTTGCTAAATAATAAATTATTCTATATAATTTTTATTTGTTTATATTAATTCAATTTTTAATACTCGATTAATAGGGGGAAAGAAATGGCACATCCAAAAAGAAAAACTTCAAAATCAAGAAAGAATAAGAGAAGGACGCATTGGGTAGAAAAAACAGTATCGCTAGGAAAATGTTCTAGATGCCATGAATATAAATTACCTCATCATGTCTGTTCTTCCTGCGGTTATTATAACGGTGAAAAGATTATTGAAGAAAAAAAAGAAGCAAAAAACAAAGCATCTTAAGCAGTATGGATACTAATAGACATCTTTTTTTGTAGCAATTATATATAATATGAGTTATCTTTCATCTGAT
>JAXGTM010000167.1:0-4472 GCA_040774925.1 Atribacterota bacterium
ATAGTAAGAAATGTCTTGAGGTTGTCTTAAGAGGTGCTGAAATACTCGAATATATTATAAAAAAGAGGTGGGTAAAAGAGAAAATAAATGAACCCTATTAGGCCATTGGTGGTAATTGGAGCCGGACCCGCCGGTATAATGGCTGCCATAACTGCTGCTGAAAGAGGGGCTAAGGTATCACTTCTGGAGAGAAAAAATCAAATTGGAGGAAAGATTCAGGTAACAGGGAATGGTAAAGGGAACCTGACCAATATAAATATTCAAAATTCAAATTACCATAGCTGTTACCCTGAGTTTATTTTGCCTGCTCTATCAGAGTTCGGTTTTCACAAAACAAAAGAATTTTTTGAAGAACTGGGACTTAAATTATATATCGGTAGTGACGGGAGAGTTTTTCCTTATTCTAGAGAGGCCATTGTCATCAATAAGGTATTAGAGGAAAAATTAAAGAGGTTAAAAGTTGGAATTATTCCAGGAGCAGACATTCTAAAGATAAAAAAGATTGGCCCAATCTTTGAAATTGTTTTTAAATATGCAACTTCTTTTTATGCAAAAAAGGTTGTGCTGTCAACTGGAGGCTTAGCAGCTCCAAAATTGGGCTCTACCGGAGCTGGTTATCATTGGGCTGTAAGTTTAGGCCATCATCTTGAACCACAATTCCCTGCACTGGTACAATTGATTACTAATATTCCTTATATCAATCAATTGAATAAATTGAAGTTATCCATGGTTGAACTCAGTTTAGTTGAGGGTAGTCGGGTTGTAGCGAGGAAATGTGGTGATTTACTATTTTTATCAAATGGCATTTCAGGTAATTCAGTCTTTTCCTTAAGCAGAATGGCAAGCGCCGCTCTTAATAAAGGTAAAAAGATAGCAATAATAATTAATTTCACACCAGATTTAAATATAACAGAGTTGAACAATTTTTTCTCCAAGAAAAAGAAGAGTGAACCATCTAAGCCACTACTATTTTTATTGCAAGGACTCTTACCAGAAAAACTAGCTCAATTTATATTGCAGGAGCAGAATATAAGAATTGATTCTGCAATTGCTCAGTTAACAGATAGTGAAATTGAGAGTATAATAGGTAAAATTACTAA
Source organism: Atribacterota bacterium (assembly GCA_040774925.1). GTDB lineage: Bacteria > Atribacterota > Phoenicimicrobiia > Phoenicimicrobiales > Stramentimicrobiaceae > Stramentimicrobium. The sequence continues at coordinate 1,101 of JAXGTM010000167.1, forward strand.
CTTTAATCTATCTATAACAGGAACTCAGTCCTGGAAATATGCTCAGATAACCTGTGGAGGGGTTTCTGTTAAGGAGATTAATCCAAAAACGATGGAGTCAAAAATTGTGCCCAACCTCTACTTTGCTGGAGAAATCGTAGATGTTGACGGTGATTGTGGTGGTTATAATCTGCAATGGGCCTGGAGTTCGGGTTATCTAGCAGGTAAATCAGCTGCAGAAAAAGGATGATTTTAGAATTAAAAATGTTTTAGGACCATTCTTATTTATTTGAATGAATAAAGAGAGATAAATATTTTTGTTAACAGAAATATCTAAAATTTGCTCTATCTTATCCTTTCAAAGTAGGAAATAATATAGATTAGAAAGGTGTGTTGAGTTGAAATGAAGATTAAAAAGAATATTGCAATTATCGGTGTCGGTAAAATGGGTCACACTTTGATAGACAGTTTACTTAGAAATAACGTAATTATTCCCGAACAGATCTTTGGTACAACCTATCGAATTGAGAATGCAAATCAGGTTAAAGAAAAGTACCATATTAACGCAGGTGTAGATAATGTTCAGGCAGTATCTGAAAGTGATATTATTGTGCTGGCGGTAAAACCTCAGATGGTACAAAAAATATTAAAAGAGGTTAATCCGGTTTTAAATAAAGACAAACTTGTGATATCAATTGCAGCAGCAATAAGTACTGCTTTTATAGAAGAACTGATTAATAAAGATATTCCAGTAATCAGGGCTATGCCTAATACAGCTTCATTAGTCAATGAAGGTATGACAGTCCTGTGCCCAGGTAAGTATGTTAAAAATGAACAGATCGACTTAACACTCAAAATATTCAGTTCTATAGGAAAAGTAGAAATCGTTAATAGAGAAGAACTTATGGATGCAGTGACAGCTCTCTCAGGCAGTGGGCCGGCTTATAGTTATTTGATGGTTGAATCGCTTACTGATGGTGGAGTAAGGATGGGTTTGCCAAGAGAATTGGCGAGAAAACTAGCCGCACAAGCCGTTTTAGGTGGTGCAAAAATGGTTTTAGAAACAGGGCTTCATCCAGCTTTACTAAAAGATGAAGTGACTACTCCGGCAGGGGTAACTATTGATGGTCTGATGGAGTTAGAGGATGGGGGGTTCAGGGTGGCTCTTATTAAAGCAATAGATAAGGCTACTCAAAAATCTAAACAAATCTCTCAATAACTACTCTATTTATGAAAACAATTCAATTGTAATAAACAATAATCTAAAATAAAAAACATTGATAGAATAAAGGAGGTTGTATTTATGCAAATAGCTCAACGCATGAAACTTCTAGGTACTGAAACAGCATTTGAAGTTCTGGCAGAAGTTAATAAACTAAAAGCCTCTGGTAAAAATATTATTAGTTTTGCCATTGGAGAACCCGATTTTGATACACCAGAAAACATAACCAATGCAGGTTTAAAAGCATTAAGGGAAGGTTATACGCATTATAGTCCGTCTGCTGGACTCTTGTCTTTGCGTGAGAGTATAGCACGACATATATCTATCAGTCGGGGCATAGACGTAAATCCTGAGGAAGTGGTAATCACACCCGGGGCTAAACCAATAATTTTTTACAGTATTCTAGCGTGTATCAATGCAGGTGATGAGGTAATTTATCCCAATCCTGGTTTCCCAATATATGAATCTGTAATCAATTTTATAGGTGCAAAATCGGTTCCGCTGCCTTTGTTGGAAGAGAAGGATTTCCGATTTGATTTGGAAATGCTGAAAGAAAAAATTACCGATCGAACTAAGATGATTATTATCAATTCTCCTCAGAATCCAACGGGAGGAGTATTAACAGAAGATGACCTGAAGGTCATTGCTGATCTTGCCATAAAAAATGATCTCTGGGTTTTTTCAGATGAGATATATTGTAATATGGTATACGATGGAAAATTTAAAAGCATTTCCGCTCTGCCAGGAATGAAAGAGAGGACAATTTTACTGGATGGTTTCTCTAAGACCTATGCAATGACTGGTTGGAGACTTGGTTTTGGGGTCATGAACAAAGAACTGGCAGCCCATATTGCCCGTCTGGAAACCAATTCCGTCTCCTGTACTGCAACCTTTACTCAAATGGCTGGTGTTGAAGCATTAGAGGGCCCTCAGGATGAATCAAAGGCGATGATTGAAGAGTTTAGGGCCAGAAGAGACCTTATTGTAGGAGAATTGAATAAGATTGATGGTATCAGCTGTAAAAATCCTGGTGGAGCATTTTATGTCTTCCCCAATGTTACCGAAGCCTGTAAAAAACTCAATTTAAAAAATTCTAAAGAATTTCAACAATATCTGTTGTACGAAGCGGGGGTGGCAGTATTGGCTAGAACATGTTTTGGTAGAAAGAATGAAGAGGAAAATCAAGAATATGTGAGACTCTCTTATGCTGCATCCCGCGAGAGTATCTTGGAAGGGGTAAGAAGAATTAAAGCTGCCGTGGAAAATAAATAGGTGACATCTGAAATAATAGATCTTTAACCTTTAAAATCAAAAACAACTTGCTTGCTGTCAATCCTCTGGCATAGATATATGTATCATTGCCAGAGGATTTTATAATCTAACTATAATGAAATATACAAACACATCAAGAAACGAAATACTGCTAACTATTAAATTAATAAAATACGAACTTTAAGATTAAGGTCTAAAATATTCCTACTGCCAACCCTGGTCAAATAAAACACAGAATAATTTCCCTTTTTCCAGAGTAATCTCTAATTTTTCTTCAATAATAACATTGCTTAAACTATAGTCAGTCGGTTTTAAATTTTTTTTGGGAAATTGATATTGAGTACCCGACATGGTGAAATTTTTTATTGTTGTAAGTGGGAAAAGAGAGAACCTTCTCCCTTTAAGTTGAAAAAGGACTGTCTTCTCAATTATGGGGAATATAGTGGAGTTTTCTGTAACAATTTTTATTTTGATCTGTGATTTGTAGTTGCGAAAAAGATTTACAATAGAGGCATAGCTGTGATCAAAATAATTTCCAGTTACTGCCAGTAGTATAATTTCTTCAGGGTTCATCGTAATAGCCTTTTTGATACATAACTCTGAATCACTAAAATTTTTCTTATCAGGAAATCTTTCAATTGGAATATCATGGTAGAGTTCTAATAAATCAGGGGGGACACTGTCCATATCTCCAATAATAAGATCTGGAGTTATATTGAATAGATGTAAAATAGACAAACCGTTATCTGCAGCAATAATAAAATCAGCCTCTTTACAAAAAGAAAGTATTTTCTCTCTTTTCCAATCATTTCCATTGCCAATTATAACTATTTTATTAAAAGGCTTTTCCATAATATTTAATACCAGAAAGTTAAAAATTATAATATGAAAATTAATAA
>JAXGTM010000168.1:0-4462 GCA_040774925.1 Atribacterota bacterium
GGCTAACAGCTTTAATCGGTGGAATTAATAGAGGTCATCCTGATTTAAATGATTTTTATGAGGCAGAAATATTTGCCAATACAGTTCTGAGTAAGTTATAATCTTAAACTTAATATTGCAATTTAATAATATTAGTATAATATATACAGAAATATATAGAGATGAATGTGAGAAAGGAGATAGTACATGAAAGTAAGCTTTTTAGGAGCAAGCCGTCTGGTATCAGGTTCTTGTTATCTTGTCCAGACTAAATATAAGAAATTTCTAATTGATTGTGGTCTTTTTAGGGGAGAAGAGTCTATTAATCGATTAAATTATTTACCATTTCCCTTTAGACCGGAAGAGATTGACTTTATAATACTGAGTCATGCACATATAGACCATTGTGGCAGAATCCCACAGCTCTTTAGAGAAGGATTTAACGGACAGATCTACTGTACAAAATCTACTATGGAACTTTGTTCAATAATGCTCCCGGATAGTGGGCAAATTCAAGAGAGGGATGCTGAAGAAGAGAATCAAAGGAGACTTAGAACCGGAGAGCCCTTTGTAGGACCACTTTATGGTGTTGAAGATGCGTTGGACTGTCTTATGCTGTTTCGAGGTGTGCCGTACCAGTACAAAGTAAGTATTGATGAAAATATTAGCTTTAGGTTTCAAGACGCTGGCCATGTGTTAGGTTCTGCATCTATAGAACTGTGGATAAATGAAGATGGTAAAACGAGTAAATGGGTATTTTCAGGCGATATTGGTAGAAAAAATAAGCCATTTTTAAAAAACCCTCAACGTATAAAAGAAGCGGATTATATAGTAATAGAGTCAACATACGGTGGTAGAAAAAACCGTCCTTATCGTCAGGAAGTTAAGAAACTCTTCTCCATAATCGATAAGACTTTGAAAAGAGGGGGAGATGTAATCATTCCTGCTTTTGCTTTGCAGAGAACACAGGATATTATCTATGAACTGAGCCATTATTATAATTTACAATTAAAACGTTCATCTAACAAAGATAAAAAATTAAAAAAATTAAGATTCTATCTGGATAGTCCTCTGGCCATTGCTGTAACAAAGATATATCGAAACAATCCGCAAGATTTTGCACAAAAAGATCTGAGGATTATGGAAGATAAAAATCAACTGCTTGATTTTCAGTCTTTACGAATGACCAGCACCGCAAATGCCTCTAAACAGATTAATCGGTCTAAAAAAAGCAAGATAATCATTTCTGCCGGTGGAATGTGTGATGGAGGCAGGATTCAATATCATTTAAAAGAACATATCTGGAAGAAGGAGACTTCTGTTATCTTTGTCGGATATCAGGCGGAAGGAACCCTTGGAAAAAGAATTGTGAGCGGTGAGAAGAGCCTGGATATTTTAGATGAAATGGTAGATGTAAAGGCAGAGATTCATCATCTAGATGGATTCTCTTCCCATGCAGATAGAGATGAGTTAACCTGGTGGTTAAAAGGATTAAAGGATAAGCCAAAAAAAGTTTTCATTGTTCACGGAGAAAAGGAAGAATCTGAAAGTTTTGCTGAACAGGTTGAACAGAAGCTCGGTTTTGATACACATATACCCGCTATTGGAGAAACTTTTGTCATTAAAAATAATGAGATAGTTTCTCAAGGTATGATTAAGGATGACAATAAAGAATATCAACTTGATGAAATACTTACTGATATTAATAGGATTAAGAACAAATTTTTCTTATTATTAAATGAAATGGAGCTTTCCGGAGTAGATGATACAAAGGATGGCTTGTGGTATAAGGTAAAAGAGAAAATAGAAGAGTTACAAAAAGATATCCGTAAGGTAAAACAACTAATTAAACAAGACGAACTTGATGTATGATAAGGATATTATAAAAATATCTATTGATTAATATAGCATATGCAGATCGGATAGGGGAGAATTATTTTAAAAGGAAATAGCATGAAAGAGAATATGCGGGAAAGTCTCATCGATATTTCTTTAAAAGCAGGAAGTCTTATACTTGAGTTTTATAGAAACAAAGATTTTAAAATATCAGAGAAAAATGGTATTTATGATCTGGTAACAGATGTTGATAAGAGATCTCAACAATTGATAATAGATGAACTTTCCAGCAAATTTCCTGAAATTCCCATCATTGGGGAAGAAGATGAAAGCTATTCAAAATCTGAGCATGCATTTATTGTGGATCCTCTAGATGGCACTTTGAACTTTGTAAAGCAAGTTCCTTTTTTTTCGGTATCCATCGGATATTGGAGGGAAAACGAACCGATTTGCGGAGTGGTTTTTGACCCATTGAAACAAGACCTTTTTTATGCACAAAGAGGCATGGGTTCATATAGAAATGGTGTTAGGATTAATATCACAAAAAACCCTTATGCAAAACAGTACTTATTTGCTACTGATTGGGGTCACGAACCTCTTTGTTATCAAAAAAATATTATTTTAACTCAAAGACTGTTTCAGGAGGATTCCTTTTTTTTAAGATTTTTTGGGTGTGCCAGTCTGGCAATTTGCTATGTAAGTGCCGGGATACTGGATGGTTACTGGCACTTCAAATTATGCCCCTGGGATATGGCAGCAGGAGCGTTGATTGCGCAAGAAGCTGGAGCAAGTGTTACATTAATTAGTGGAGAAAAATTTGATCTTTGGCACAATGATATACTTGTAATTGACCCTGATATCAAAGATAGGATGCTGCCACTATTTAAGAATATTGATGATTAAATTGTCAACAATGTAAATCAGTAATAATATTCTACAATATACCTTTATACCATTAGATGAAAACTCATTTCTAAAGCATATTGAAATATTTTAAGGTAAAGTATACATGGAATATAATAAAAATAAAAACAAAATAATGGCAAGAAATCAGGTTTCGGTAGAGTATCAGTGGGATGTTGAATCACTTTACAAAAATGATGATGAATGGAAAACGGATTGCTCAAAAATATATACACTTCTTGATAAATTATTGTTACTCAAAGATTCATTTACCCAAAAACCGTCTATCCTTTTAAAATGTTTAAAATTGAAAGACAGCATTTTAGAATTAATGCAAAAAATATATGTTTTTGCACATATGAAAAAAGATGAAGACAACGGAAATGATCTTTATCAATCTTTTTTTTATCAGGCTTCAAATATTTTTGTAAAGATAGATAAAGAACTTTCCTTTATAGAGCCAGGAATACTATCTCTTGAAGAAAATATTATTAAAAGTTGGTTGCAGGAATATAATGAATTAGAAATTTATCGACACTATTTGGAAAGTATATATAGAAAAAAAGAACATATCCTTACTCCCGATATAGAAAAGATTATCGCTCAAACAGGAGATATGGCTAATATTTTCGAATACTCTTTCGAACTGCTTAGTTATGCAGACCTTCGTTTCCCCAAAATAAAAGATGAAAATAATGTTTTAATACCCATCACCCATAGCAGTTTTACTACTCTATTGAGAAACAATAACAGAAACATACGTGAAAAAACATACAAGAATTTTTATAAAGTATATGAAAATCTTAGTAATATTTATGCTACTTTACTGGCAGGAAACCTGAAGAAAGATCATTTTTATAGTTCCGTTAGGAATTATAATGACAGTCTGGAAGCAGCGTTGTTTAAGAATAATATTCCAAAAAATGTTTACACAAATTTAATTGAGTATACACATACAAATATCAATCTTTTACATAAATATATGGAACTAAAAGCAGAATTTATGGGTTTAGAAAAAATAAATATGTATGATATGTATGCACCTTTGGTTGAAGGCTCACTAATTATTAATTACCATGAGGCTCAAAATATTGTTTTAGAGAGCATAAAACCTCTCGGGGAGACATATTTGAGAATAGTTAAAAAAGCTTTTGAAGAAAGATGGATTGACGTCTATGAAAACAAAGGGAAAACGAGCGGCGCTTATTCTTCGGGTACTTATGGTAGTAAACCATTTATTCTTATGAACTATCAGAATACTTTAGATGATGTTTTTACTCTGGCACATGAACTCGGCCACTCCATACATAGCTATTTAATAAACGAGACCCAACCATTTATCTACAGTGATGTTTCAATATTTTTGGCTGAAATTGCCTCTACCACAAATGAAGTATTGCTTACACACTACCTGTTGGATAAGGTAGAAACTAAAAAGGAAAAGGCTGCTATACTACTTCATTTTCTTGAACAGTACAGAACAACCTTTTTCCGCCAAACTATGTTTGCAGAATATGAGTATTTAATTCATCAAGCACAAGAAAGAGGGGAAGCCATTACTGCAGATTTTCTTAAAAAGAAATATACTGATTTGAATCATTTCTACCATGGTGAAAATGTTGTACTGGATAAAGAAATAGGCATGGAGTGGGCAAGAATACCACATTTTTATTACAATTATTATGTCTACCAATATGCAACAGGTTTTGCCATAGCTACAGCTATTTCACAAGAAATACTCGAA
>JAXGTM010000169.1:0-4451 GCA_040774925.1 Atribacterota bacterium
AGGTTAGTTGTTTCTCCAATGGTTACTGTATATTGTGACCAGGATGGTATGGCAACAGAACGTTTAATCGCATACCATGAAGCGAAAGCAAAAGGCGGATGGGGTATGATTGTTGTAGAGGATTATGCAGTAGATCCTTTAGGAAGAGGATTCTGGACTCCCGGTTTATGGAAGGATGAACAGATAGAATCACATAAAAAGCTTGTTGATAGAATACACAAATATAATACAAAAATTATTGCGCAAATATACCATTGCGGAAGACAAACAAGCTCCGCAATCATTGGAGCACAACCTGTTTCAGCCTCACCACTGCCATGCCCGATTTTAGGAGAAATTCCACGTGAACTTTCTATTCCAGAAATTAAAAAAATTATTAACCAATTTGGTGATACTGCCTTACGGGCAAAGAAGGCTGGATTCGATGGTGTCGAAGTGCACGGTGCTCACGGCTATTTAATAGCACAGTTTATGTCAAAATATTCTAACAAACGTGTTGATGAATACGGTGGTTCTTTGAAACATCGTATAAAATTCCCTTTAGAGATTATTGAAAATATTAGAGAGAAATGTGGTCCTGACTTTATGATTGGTTTTAGAATTTCGGGGGATGACAAAGTACCTGGCGGTAGAACTATTGAAGAGACAAAAGCAATTGCCATTGAATTAGAAAAGAAGGGTGTTGATTTGCTTCATGTTTCTGTTGGCACCTATGAAAGCGTATGGTCTATTATTCCTCCTATGAATATTAATCCCGGTTGGATTGTTGACTATGCTGCTGAAGTTAAGAAAGTTGTAAATATCCCCGTAATGACCGTTGGACGAATAAATGACCCATTTTTAGCTGAAAGTATATTATTATCTGGAAAAGCTGACTTAGTAGCAATGGGTAGAGCCTCTCTGGCTGATCCTGAGTTGCCCAATAAATTTGCTAGCGGTAATTATGACGACATTAACCACTGTATAGGATGCCAACAAGGGTGCCTGGAAATATTGTTCGCCAATCAACCTATTCGTTGCCTTGTCAATCCTTCTCTAGGGTTTGAGTATCTAAATGAATTTAAAAAGACTGATTCTCCGAAAAATATTGTAGTTGTAGGTGGAGGGCCAGCTGGTTTAGAAGCAGCCAGAACTGCAGCTTTAGTCGGTCACCAGGTAACACTATATGAAAAGAATAGTTATCTGGGCGGCCAATTTGCAACTGCGGCCATACCGCCATCTAAAGGGGATATCTCTTCTTTTGTCTCCTATTTAGTTAATCAAGTAAATAAACTTGGTGTAGTTGTAAAAACCGATACCGAATACACTGCATCAATGTGTGACAATGAAAAGCCTGATCTTGTTATAATTGCCACGGGTTCTACACATACTAGACCCCCTATCACTGGAATAGATAGGGATAATGTTGTAACAGCTACTGATGTATTATTAGGAAAAGTGGTTACCAAAGAACAGGTTGTTGTAGCTGGAGGAGGCCAGGTTGGATGTGAAACTGCGGTCTATTTAGCGTCTTTAGGTAAGAAAGTTACCATAGTTGAAATGCTACCTGAGCTTGCCACAGATGAAGAGATGACACGCCGTATATTCTTAATGAAAGCTATAAAAGAAAATAACATAGAATGTCTTACTGAAACTAAGATTAAAGGCATCAATATAGATTGCGTAGAATGTGAAGCATGCCTGGAAACAGTAGAAATTAAAGCAGCCACTGTTGTGCTTGCACTGGGAATGAAATCAGTTAATAACCTTGCAAAAGAATTAGAAGGAAAAGCAACTGTCAAGGTTATCGGTGACGCAGTAGAAGCTAGAGATGCCCTTGAGGCAGTCAGAGAAGGTTTTCTGGCAGCAGTCCAAGCATAAATTAAAGCTAAATATAAATTTATAATAACTGGTTTAAATTGATAAAAATAAATCCGTCTTACTAAGAAATGTTTTAAGACGGATTTATTTTTTGCAAATATTGTTATATATCTTCCAGCCAAAATTGAAGAGAAAAAGTCCAAATATAATAATTGTTCCTCCAACTATAGTTGCTCTACCTGGTATTTCTTTCAATAATAGATATCCAAGAATACTGGTTAGAAATGGTGAAAGAAACATATAATTACTAACTTGAGAAGCTCTATCAGCTATAGAAAATGCTTTTGCCCAGGATATATAAGAAATTGCACTGGAAAATACTCCAAGGATTAAAAAATAGAAAACTTGAATACCTGTTGCCATAGAAAGTTCCTTAACTGAATTGGGCATAAATATAGAAAGTAGTATAGTGCCAAAAAATATACTATAAGAACTGCTCTGCAATGCACTATAAGTTTGAGTAAGTTTACGCTGCAAAAGATTATATATACTAAAAGTAAGTACTACTAAAAATAACCAGAATAATCCAGTATTAAACGAGAATTCATCATTCATCATTGTTAATATAGCCACACCAATAAATTCAATAATAATGGCAATCCATTGTACAAAATGTAGGCTTTCTTTAAAAATGAATCTTGCTAATAGAGCTGTTGCTACAGGAACAATGGCTATAACAACACTTGCGGTAGCGGATGTAACTGCAGCTACACCTTTATTAAAGGCAATGGTACAAAAGAAGAATCCAAATGCTCCCGATGCAACAAACATTGGGATATCTGATTTAAGAGGCATTTTCATTCTTGTTAATACTACAGTAATGATTAAAGTACAAGATGCAATAAAATATCTGAGAAATCCAATAGAAAAGGCAGAATAGCTTTGTGATAAAAATCTCGTCAGCACAAGTGCAAAAGACCATCCTATAATGGTTATAAGGGCAAAGATGTGGTAATTATTCTTTAATTTCACTTCATATACCTTCTCTACTTTATCTGTTAAATACTAATATTCTTTGTTAAAATTTAAAAAGATCTTTTTTAATGCATGATTATTAAAAGTTTTATATTCTCATTACGGAAAATGCCTATCTAGCCATATAACTGCTTTTGTAATAATTTAATCCACTCTAAATAACTTTTACCTTGGATTATTTTAGTTAGAGCAATTTCTATCTGGTATCACTAATTATTAACAGATATCAGATATCTGTCTTATTTTCAACCATTTTATCTATTGCCTGAGAAAGATCTGTCAATGTTTTAGCTATTTCTTCTAAATCATAGATTACTCTATAAATAGATATTAGAAATAAGATATCCAATCTTTCGTCATTATCCAGTTTCCAGTTATTCAAATAGTTACTCAACGATTTTTTTGCCCTTAATATACTATCACTGAGCGGAGAAAAATCTGGTAATGAAACTTTTTCATTTTCTCCAAAAATATTAAAAATATTTGTATGGAAAACACCTAATTTATTAGCAATTTCCTGAAGAATTGCTTTTATTTCAACATATTCTTCAATATGATTATCAATATCATCAGATTTATATTCTATTTGAATCTTGAAATCTCTTTCAAACCACCTTTTGGCAATAATTACTATATCTTCAATTTTTGCTATAATATTTACCAGGCAATTAACGCCTCGTTCAAATAATAGACATTCTTCTAATTCAGAGCCCTCCAGGATTGTTCCCAACGGCGTTTTTGCTCCTATTAACAGATGGTTTAACTTTTTACGTAAACTAATAATCCCTTTTTTTGTAGTTTCTAATTCAGTTTCAATCTTCTGAATAAGTTCCACATTATTGTCAAAGAAAGCTTCAATTATATCAATATATAACCCGGGGAAGTTAATGGTTAGTGAATCAATTTCTTCTAAAAAAGAATCTCTGTATCTAGGAGGAGCTATTACGGTATTAATTATTGTAGCAACTATTATTCCGATTAAAGTACTTATTACACGTCCCAGGGTATAAGGCAAAACTTCAGGTGACACTCTCTGCATTACTGCAATTGCTACAATTGAAGCAAGTGTGATGCCATCTTCCCACTTCAAATGATGACAAATCCAAATAATCATACTTGCTCCCAGCCCAATTGCAATCAGATTACTCCCGAATATATAATGGAGCAACAGGCCAAATAGTCCACCAAGGATAGTTGATTTTATTCTAACTACACCCTTTTGAATTCCTACTGAAATACTTGGCTGCATACAGATAATAGCTGCTGCTCCGGCTAAAAGAGGCAATGAATAAGGGATGAAGTGAGATAAATAAAGTGACAGAGTAACGGCAATACCTGTCTTTAAAGTTCTTGCTCCTAAAATAACGTTTGTTCTTTTTTTTGTTAACACTAATTCCCCCACCTATTATCTTTTAAAGTTCTCTTGTTTTCATATTATTATATTAGTAATGTCGGAAAATGAGATATCAGTCTCAAAGGTGGTCTCTTTTCTCCAGATAAGAGAGAGCTTTTATCCGCATCTTTAAAGAATTTTATCTGAGTTTTTTAACCTATTGTATATACTATTCTATCATATTTTAAAATTCTTTGTTATTTTAACAATGAAAGAATGTAAT
>JAXGTM010000170.1:0-4419 GCA_040774925.1 Atribacterota bacterium
AAACCACTGGTATTGATATTGAAAAAATATATTTATGTAATTTATGTGCTTCGAAGATATTAAGGAAAACTATGAATTCTTTCTCTATCTCTATATTTGAAAAGAATAAAGAATTTAAAAATATGTCAAACTCTTTTAAAAAAAATAGTCTTGATAATGCGAAAAATAATTTTAAACATTCAGTTGAATCGCAAGAAAAATGTTCTGGTTGTGGAACAGAATATTCAGAATTTTTAAAAACGGGTAAACTTGGTTGTTCGCAATGTTATAAAGATTTTAAAAGACAACTATTTCCAATAATAAAGAGATTACATGGTCACTTAGAGCATAAAGGAAAAATACCTGTTGATGTTAGAGGAAATATTTTTCAAAAAGAAAGTCACAGAGAAAGAATTGATAATATTAAAAGAAGGTTACAAAAAGCAATTTTGTTGGAAGACTATGAAAAAGCCGCCGAGTTAAGGGATTTGATTTATGAAGCAGAAAAAGGTTTGAACAATGGAAGAGAATAGTAAAGACAATACTATATTACTTCGTAATTTACGAGACAACACAGCTCAATGGGTTAAAGGGAATGGCGACCATAACCATATTGTAGTTAGTACCAGGATAAGATTAGCTAGAAATGTTAAAAATATTCCATTTCCATCTAGAGCCACAAATAACGATTTAAAATATGTCTTGAAAAAAAGCGAAATCTTATTGGAAAAAAATAAATATTTTAACAAATTTAAAATCGTTAAAATAGATAAATTGGACAGTATAGGTACAAAGTTTCTAGTTGAAAAGCGTCTTATTAGCCAATTATTGTCTCAGCTGAAATACCCGTTTCGTGCTGTTATTTTTGAACCAAATGAAATAATTAGTTTGATGGTGAATGAAGAAGACCACTTTAGAATACAATGCTTGTTACCCGGATTTCAATTAGAAGATGTTTGGAAAATAATTGATGAATGTGATGACCAGATTATGAATGAAATTGAGTTTTCATTTAACGAGAATGAAGGCTTTTTGACAAGTTGCCCAACAAATGTTGGAACAGGCTTGAGAGCCTCTGTAATGCTCCATTTGCCTGGATTAATATTTACTAATAAACTAAAAGATATATTAGTTTCAATCACTGAATCTGGTTATGCTGTTAGAGGTTTTTACGGAGAAGGTTCTAATTTTTTTGGAAATTTATTCCAAATTTCTAATCAAATCACTTTAGGGTTATCTGAAAGTAAAGTAATTTACAAATTAAAAAATATAATCAAGAAACTAATTATAGAAGAAGAAGCTGCAAGAGATAAATTGATATTAAAATCTAGAAATATAATTGAAGATCAGGTAATGCGTGCATATGGAATATTAACAAATGCAAAAATTATTTCTACGGTTGAAGCTATTAACTTATTATCAAGAATCCGATTAGGGATTGAAACAGGTATTATAACAAATATTGGGTATAACACAATTAATAAACTAATGTTAATCATACAATCATCTTACATTCAATTGTTATCTAGCAAAAAAATGAGTAAAATAGAACGAGATATGGCCAGGGCAATATTTATAAAAGAGTTGTTAGGATAGATAGTTGATTTTAGCTGGGCTATGTCCGTATTCAATAATTTCAACATAAATAATTTTTAAAAATGGGGAAGGAAAAATGTTTAAACGTTATACAGAAAAAGTCAGGAAAGTAATAATGATGGCACAAGAAGAGGCGGTGAGTCTCAATCATAATTATATAGGAACTGAACATATATTGGTAGGTTTAATAAAAGAAAATGATGGTATTGCTAGCAGAGTGTTACGTGAATTAGGTGTCGATCCTGAAAGAGTTATTGATGAAATTGAGAAAATAGTTGGAAAAGGTAATTATCAACAGGAAGTTGGTGAGATGACATTTACTCCCAGGGCTAAAAAAGTTTTAGAATTGGCTTCACAAGAAGCGAGTCGTTTAGGGCAAAACTATATTGGTACTGAGCATGTGCTTTTAGGCATAATAAAAGAAGGTAGCGGAGTTGCAACTAGAGTTCTAATACAAATGGGATTTGATTTAGAGAATGTATATTCCCAAATAATTAAATTATTAATGGATAGCTCAAGTGAAGAAGTATCCGGAATAAGAACCAGGAAAGAGAGTAAAACTCCCACTTTAGATGAATTTGGCAGAGATTTAACCGAGCTTGCCAGAGAAGAAAAGCTTGATCCTGTTGTAGGTAGAAGTAATGAAGTACAAAGAATTATTCAGATATTAAGCAGAAGGAAGAAAAATAACCCATGCTTAATTGGAGAAGCTGGAGTCGGAAAAACTGCTATTGTAGAGGGATTAGCCCAAAGAATTGCTAATAATGATATACCCGAAATATTAAAAAATAAGAGAATAATATCACTTGATCTGGCATTAATTGTTGCTGGCACAAAATATCGTGGCGAATTTGAAAAACGTTTGAAAAAAATAGTCAAAGAAGTTGAAGATTCAAATGATGTAATCCTCTTTATTGATGAATTTCACACTTTGGTGGGTGCGGGTGCGGCTGAAGGAGCTATAGATGCCTCAAATATACTAAAACCTGCTTTAGCTAGAGGAGAAATTCAGACAATTGGAGCAACTACCACAGACGAGTACAGGAAGTATATTGAAAAAGACAAAGCACTTGAGAGAAGGTTTCAGCCAGTGAATGTTCCTGAACCAACAATAGAAGAAGCAATTGAAATCCTCAGGGGATTAAGAGATAAATACGAAGCTCATCATAAGTTGACTATTACCGAACAAGCAATAATTTCATCAGTTAAATTAGCGGCTAGATATGTTTCTGGGAGGTTCCTGCCGGACAAAGCAATCGATGTAATTGATGAAGCATCTTCAAGAGTTAAACTTAAAAACACAGTTTTTCCTCCAGATGTAAAAGTAGTCGAAGAAGAATTATTGAAAATAAGGAAAGAGAAAGAAGATGCAGTGAAATTACAACAATTTGAAAAAGCTGCAAAATTAAGAGATAAAGAAAGAAGATCTGAAGAGAAATATAATGAAATTAAAAAAGAATGGGAGATCGGTAAGACAAAAGATAAGATAGAAGTTACCGAAGAAGATGTAGCAGAAGTTGTTTCTAGTTGGAGCGGAGTACCTGTTTATTCTTTAAAAGAAGAAGAAGCAAAGAAATTAATCAGAATGGAAGATGAGTTACACAAAAGAATTGTAGGGCAGGATGAAGCGATTGTTGCAATTTCAAGAGCTGTACGAAGGGCTAGGGCCGGGATGAAAAACCCAAAGAGACCAATTGGTTCATTTGTTTTCCTTGGTCCCACGGGTGTTGGTAAAACTGAATTAGCGAGAAGCCTAGCAGAGTTTTTATTCGGGGATGAAAATGCCATGATCAGTTTAGATATGTCTGAATACATGGAAAAATTTGCTGTTTCACGATTAGTAGGTGCCCCTCCAGGATATGTAGGATATGAAGAAGGGGGCCAATTAACAGAAAAAGTAAGGAGAAGACCTTATTCAGTGATACTATTAGATGAAATAGAAAAAGCACACCCAGATGTATTTAATATACTTCTTCAGATTTTTGAAGAAGGTAGATTGACTGATGCTCAAGGAAGAGCGGTGGATTTTAAAAATACAGTTGTTATTATGACCTCGAACGTTGGGGCAACATTGATAAAAAAAGGAACCTCTCTTGGTTTTAAAAGCTCCCAAGAATCTGAACAAATGTCATACAAAGATATAAAAGATAGAGTAATGGGAGAATTAAATAAAACTTTCAGACCTGAATTTCTTAATAGAATTGATGAAATAATTGTATTTAAAAGTCTTTCTCAGAACGAAATCAGACAAATTGCTGATATCTTGCTCAATGAAGTAAGAGAATTACTTGCAGAACAAAAGATAACATTTACTGCTAGTAAAAGTGCCAAAGATATTTTGGCAAAAGAAGGATATGATCCAAACTTTGGTGCCAGACCGTTAAGAAGAACCATAGAAAGGCTGGTTGAGGATCCAATTTCAGAAAAAATACTTTCTGGTGAAATTAAAGAGGGAGATAGTATACTTGTTGGATCAAAAAAAGAGAAAATTGTATTCGAAAAAAAAGTTATAAAGAATAAACAAGATATTAGTAAATAAAATAGCATTGAAATAAGAGTTATTTATAAAAGGATTATTTAATATCAGGAGTAGCTATTAATCAATGAAAGGTATTAACCAAATTTACCAGTGCGAAGAGTGTGATTTCGAAACTTCACAATGGTTAGGACGTTGTCCAAATTGTGGTGCCTGGAATACATTAATATTAAAAAATGTTTCAGAAAAGAATATAATATCAATCAAGATTAAAAAAGAGGAACTGGCACAGCCAATTAGTGCGCTGAAATTATATGAAAATAACAAAAGATATAGAATAGGTATAAGAGAATTTGACAATGTTTTAG
>JAXGTM010000171.1:0-4415 GCA_040774925.1 Atribacterota bacterium
AATGAAGTATTCAAAATAAATGACCAGGCATAGCTTGCCCAGCCTAAATTATCTGTTAAAAATGTTTTACCGTCAACAATTTTATTATTATATTTTACAGCATGTAAAGAGTTTCTTCTTTTTTGTATTATATTACCCTCTTCGTTAATAATATTATAGTTAAATCTAAGTATATCAAGCTCAGAGTTTTCCATAATGCCAATCAACTCACTCAGACAATTTGGCTTAATGAAATCATCAGAGTCTACAAATAACAGGTATTTGCCTTTTGATGAATTTATACCCGCATTTCTTGCGGCTCCAAGACCTTTGTTTTCCTGAGATATAAGTTTAATATTCGTTGATTGATGAATATAAGATTTTGCAATTTCATTACTTTTATCAACAGAACCATCATCAATTAATATGATTTCATAATTACTTTCTATAATATCCTGGTTTTTTAAGCTTTCAATACATCGTTCCAGATAATTTTCAACATTATAAACCGGTACAATTATACTTAACCTCAACATAGGCTTAAAAATTTAGAAATCAATTTACAACTTCAAAGAATATTGATGTATTAAAAAGCTTAAAAAGGATTAAATGATCAATATTCGTTCAAGTTTAAATTTTTCACCTCCGTATTTTGTTACTGGATTCTCTTTTTCAACAATTAAATAATTACCATGAGTAGTTTTTAATAAAGCGAAATTGTTAGGATTTAGGGTGACTGACGAGTTAATCCTTTTATATAAAACTCTATTAATTAAAATATTATTCTTATTTTTTGAATATACGTAATCATCCAAAAACACTATGCTTAAGATACGTTTTATTTGTTTTTTGGGAACGAAAATTTCATTTTTCCCAGAATAAATAAGAGTTACTTTTTCAACTAAGTTCTTTTCTTGACATGGAATGATGTAATAAGAAAGTTCAGGTATGGTATAACATGATTCACATTCTTTAAATTTCGGGTTTATGATTGATGGAGAAACATAAAGAGAATCATGAATTAATTTAGGCATGCATGATACACTTTTGTGGTTATAATATGCCGAAAAGCCCTGGTTTTTCCATGAAGAAGCTGAAATTGAAAGTATTTCAATATTGTTTTTTCGAGTTCTAATTGGTGATCCTGAAAGGAATATGACATTTGTATCCTTTTCTTTTAACTGGTAAACTAGGTTGTTATAAATTTTTCTATTATTTTTAAGAGAAATATATTCTTTATTTAAATCAATCGCTAAAAAAACTATTGAAATTAGATAAACGGATACTACTGCTATTCTTGATAATTTATTTGTGTTAATTATCTTAATTAGCAGGATAAATAGAAAAATATAAACTGCAAAGAATGTCCTTGACCAACCGGCACCTGAAATGAAAATGAAAAAAAATGAAAAAAGAATAGCAGAAATATAAAAAATATTTCCTTTGATATATTTAATGATTAATTCTTTGTTTGGATTATTGAAAATTATCCATGCAATTATTAAAGCTAAAAACAGCAAGATAAATCCTTCGTTAAATATATTACTGGTAAAGTGAAGAATCATATTACCTATGCTCTTATTTCCAGAACCGGATATTTGACTTAGTCTGAAGTAGTTTCCGGGTGCCAGCAGCAAGAAACCAGCCCCAACTAAGAACCCTAATAAAGAAAAGCATGCATATTTATTGGGTATGATATTGTTCACTATATGCCAAATAATTAACGAAGGTAAAACGACAATCGAATACATCTCTACGAAAGCTCCTGAAAAAAGAGAAATAAGAAAGATCGGTAGGATTACAAAAAGTGATTTTCCTTTATATGGGATAATAAAATTCCAATATAACAGTAGAAAGATTAAAACTAAAACAGTAGCCCAAATATAATTTAAACTACCGGCAATAAGTAATGTTGTTATATATTGGTCCGGTAAAAAGAACCAGCAAAGTACAAACGATAACAAAACAATTAATAGATGATTTATGTCAGATCTGTGATTTACTCCATGCCTAACAATTAGCATAACCATACAGGTATATAGTAATGCATTTAAATAATTAAACATATTTTTGCCTGCAATGCCACAAAAAAACTGCACAATTCCGTGCGAGAGAACTCTGCCGTTAATTATGAAGTAATCATAATATTGTGAACTTATTATATCGCTTATATTATTTATATTTAATGCATAACCACAATCATCCAGGGTCATTGAAGTCAAATTGTTTATTAAAAATGCTGAAATAGTAATTATTACTAATATAATTGTTATAAGTAACTTTTTAAAATTCATACTTATATGTGTTCTTTAAAACCCGAAATAAATAATAATGGACATCACAAAAGATAAAATTGTTAATGCCTATAAAAACAATTATGAGGAGTCTTTTCAAGATTTGTTTGATTAGCTGAGTAATTGATTTCGAATTCTTTTTAAAAGTGACAGAAATTTAAAAGAAAGGTAATTAGTTGCAAATATTGATTTAATATTTACTGAACCTAACTCTACTATTTCTTGCGCAAATTTCTTCGCTGCTGTGTAATCAGATTTTTTATATGCCAAGTTCAGTAAAATCCTTTTTACATAAATGTCAAAACCTTTTTCACTATATGAAAACTCATCAGGAAACCTGTCACATAGGTATTTGTACATTTGTCTTTCAACTTCATAACGTTTCTCTATTTTTTCGTATTGAAGGGGATTGCTTACGGATTCGTAACCAACACGATAAGTTGTTGTTGAAACTGGCAAATACTCTATTTTACAGTATCTGGCTAATATTATCCAGGTTTGCCAATCCTGAATGTGGTATTTATTTCTGACATAATCATCCAAAGGGACATATTTGTCTATCAATTCTTTACGTATCATGCTTGTAGACACACAAATTGGTGCTTTGCCCATAAATATCTCCTGCATTATATGTCCTTGAGGAATGATCATTTTATTGGTCTGATAATAATCAGCAGTTATTTTGTTGTTTTTCACATTGAGAACATCTTTTTCAGTGTGAACCATTCCGCAGTCCGGTTGATTTTCAAGGTATTCTACCTGCAGTTGCAATTTTAAAGGATTGTGCCAGTAATCATCATCATCACAACTGGCTACATATTTACCCCGTGCTTCTTTAACCAGCAGAGCCCAGTTCTTACCTAATCCACAGTTTTCTTTGTGCAAAAGCAGTTTGATGATTCCCGGATTTCTTTGTTGATAATCAAAGCAGATTTCTCTGGTTTGGTCTGTACCACAATCCTCACCAATGATCAGTTCAAATGGAAAATTACATTTTTGGGCCAGGATACAGTCGATGGTCTGTCCAATGGTCAATTCCCTGTTCATGGCACAAAGCACAACAGATACAAGAGGATTTTCAATAAATCTATCCGATACTAATACCATTCAGGTTAGTGCCATTAAGGTAAAATGCGTATTCGGTTAATTTTCATTGGATGAGAATGATAACGTTCGCATTGAAAGATTCCTCAGAATGATTTTTTCGCCACAGGTTTGGTTAATAATCTCAAAGTTACGGGTAGCTTTAACGAGGGCTTCCCTGCATCCGGGTCTGACACGGTCGTGCAGTTCAATGATAATTACTTTAACAGAATTGATCCATTGACTACTTTCATTAAAAACCTCAACTTCGGAACCTTCAATATCGATCTTTAGTAAATCAATCCGATTCCAGTTATTCTTCTTCATCAGTAATTGAATGTTGATACCTTCAACGCCGGAAATAGTATTACCTTCAATTTTCTTCACTGTGAATTTCCAATTGTCGACGTGCTTATTTTCAATTTCAAGGATTGCCGGTTCATTCCATAATCCGGCATGTATACAAATAATATTCGGGTAATTATATGTATTGATTTTGAGCAAATTATAATTTGATCCCTCCGGTTCAATTGACAGTATCTTTGCATGAGGATATCGTTTGGAAAACCATATGGATGAAAAACCAATATGAGCTCCAGCATCTACGATATATTCCGGTTCAGATATTTCAAAGTCCAGTTCTTTTTTCATAAAAATCTCATTGTAAACATCCATATCTGTCGTACCACCTCTGAGAAAAACCGAAAACTCATTGCCTACTTTTACTTTCACAAATTCTTTATTCAATAAAAACCGGTACAAACATAATGGGAGGGTTGCGATACCAAATGCATGATAATGCCAACGTAAAAAGCGATATAATCTTCCTGTTTTAATTACTTTGAAATATCTTAAAACAGCCATGTTAATCAGATTGGTAAATTATCTCTTTCAACTTCTTTTCCAGTTTTTCCATCCAATCAAAAATTACTTCGTGGGCATTTTCTTTAAGTCTATTTTGCTCTGCAAATTCCTTGTATAGTTTTTTGTTTTCATTAAGGGTTTTCAATCTACCTATTAGATCACTATTTTCAGAATCCTTATTGAAAAATAATATGG
>JAXGTM010000172.1:0-4399 GCA_040774925.1 Atribacterota bacterium
CTCCTCTATGGAAGAATAAAAAATTATAGCAGAAAAGTTACTTAATTTGTGAGCATGAACAACCGTCCCCTGACACGGATATGTTTTATCTTATGGCTTGATAGCCTAAAGACCATTTGCCACAGCGATCACCCCAGCGAGCCACCGTTTCCCCGTCAACGATTATTTTAATAACTTCACAGTGATTGGGACAGCCATCACATTCAAAACCCGATGTCTGATAATCTCTATCAACTAATTCAAATCCGTAGAATGTGGAGGGGCGAGGATTTTGTTCTATTTCTTCTCTAGCTAACAATGCTGCTCCAATAGAGCCCATTACCCGATAGTATTTGGGTACTATAATTTTTTGTCCAATCTCTTTTTCAAAACTTTTTTTGATTCCTGAATTAGCTGCTACACCTCCCTGAAAAAAGATTTCTGGCAATATTTTTTTACCTTTTCCCACATTGTTCAGGTAATTACGAACCATTGCTTCACATAAACCGGCTATTATATCTTCTTCCTGATAACCCATTTGCTGTTTATGAACCATATCTGACTCGGCAAATACTGTACATCTGCCTGCAACTCTTACAGGGTTTTCAGAACGTAATGCATACTCTCCAAATTCTTCAATAGGAATACCTAAACGATAGGCTTGATGGTCTAAAAATGAGCCGGTCCCGGCAGCACAGATAGTATTCATGGCGAAATCGACCACCACGCCATTCTGGAGAATAATTATTTTTGAATCCTGCCCACCTATCTCAAAGATAGTACGTACTTCTGGATTAAGATTGAGTGCTGCCACAGAGTGTGCTGTTATCTCATTTTTTATAATATCTGCCCCTACAATAGCTCCAGCTAATACCCTTCCACTTCCGGTAGTGCCAACCCCAATAACTTCCAGAGGTATCCCTTTATTCTCTTTTCTGATAATGGAAAGTCCTTCTTTTATCATTTTAATCGGCTGCCCCTGTGTTCTCAGATAGACATCATTTAACACATTATTGTTTTCATCTAGTAAAACCAAATCAGTGCTGACTGCGCCTACATCTATTCCTAAAAATACTCTCATGGCACCATGCTCACTCCTTTCCTTCTCTTTCTCAGTAAATCAATAAATGCTTCAACCCGGGTATTAAGACCCTCTTCACCGGTCTGCTCATCGTATATAAGGGTCAGGGTAGGAAAATTCAGGTCTTCACTTACTTTTTTTAAAATAGTATCTGCAACAATCTCAGGCATACAGGTAAAAGGAATTACCTGTATAGCACCATCCAATCCCTCCTCGTGTGCTACTATTACATTACCAACCGTTATTTGCCCCTCGCCACCAACTGAATGTGCCAGATAAGGACTTGCTGCCTCTTCTATCTCTTTCTCTTCTTTAAAACTGTCTTTAAAAATTTTCAATCTCATAATGGGGCCAATCCATGCTTCAATAGTATTTTTTCGTATCACCTCTACCCCTAGATACCCTAACTTTTCTTCCAGAAAATGATTACTAAAAGGTTCTAGCGCCACATAAAACTCACCTACTAGAGCAATTCTAATCAGGTTTTGTTTATTAAAATCTGTAATTTTATCAAATTCTTCTATAGTGTCTTTTTCAATTATATTGAGGCTATCAATATCTTTAGCCTCTTTAATCCTATACATACAATGCTTTAATATTCTAGAAGACTCCCCTCTAACTTTTTCTCTTGGACGAACCTGTAACACTTTATTTTCCAACTTCTCCATCAAGAGGACTTTTTGCCAGGCTAATCTATATTTATTTATAAAATAAGACCAACTTTTTCCATTTCGCAGAATATTTAAATTTTCCCATAACATTTTCCAGTTTCCACGAGGAATTTCCACAATAATCATCTTAAAGTCATAACCCAGATCCATAAGTACATGGCGCTGAACCTGTGCATAATAGCCAAAACGACATGGACCCCACCCACCAGCCATAATGAGACCTTCTGCACCCAGTTCTAAAGCTTCAATAAAATTACCTAAAACAATCTTTAGTGGCAGGCAGCAATATTCTGGTGAATACCTTACTCCAAGGTCAAGAGTTCTTTTGCTGTTAGCCGGTGTTTTTATTAGTTTATGGCCCATATCAGTAATGATAGTTTCAGTTATCACTTCAGTATTACCGAAACGTGGCAAAGCTAATTTCATTTCTTTTTTTCCTCCTGATCATATCGAGGAATGCTTCAATACGCGTATTGATACCCGCTTCTCCCGAATGTTCGTCAAAAACAAACTCAGTATAGGATATCTCGGGATATCGCTGGCTATGATGATGAATCAATTCACCTACCATAGAATCTTCCCCGCATTCAAAAGATGTTAAATGTATCACTCCTTCTACCTCATTTTCAAAATAGTGTAAAGCTGTTCCAACTGTCTTTTTTGAAAGACTCCAAAAAATAGGCTTATATAGTTTTTTTAACTGTTTTTTAATCGATCTCTCAGATACCATTCCTGGTGTCAATACATTAACTTTCATATTCTTTAATTTTTCTATTAAATTAAGGTTAAGATATTGGTCATCAATTAAGTAATCATGACCAACAACGGCAATGTTAATAAATTTCTCGCCTGTGTTTTTATGCCCCAAAGGAATTTTTTTATTTTCTATGTACGGTTTCGGTCTAAGTATTTGTGGAGAAAACAGGTGTGCAGCATAATTTTTCTGGAAGTTGTCCCAGGAGATAGAAAATGCCCTTGATACAGTTATAGAATTTTGGGAAAGATACTGTCCTATCTGACACAAGGCATTTTTCCAGGTACCAAAGGTTTTTCTAATATCGACAATCGGACTGATTACCGGAGATACCGAAGGGATTGATGCTTTTACCATGTCTGGCAAACCAATTATCTTAGGACAAAAGAAGGCACCTTTTTCAATACATACCATTCTGGGAATTAAAATATAATCAACCTGCTCAGTAAGACTCAGAACATGACCAATGAATACTTTTACCGGCAGACAAATCTCGCTCAAGGATGAGCGTATTCCTAAATCGAGGATATTTTTGTTTGTTGGCTTTGAAAGTATTACTTCAATGCCTAGACGTGACAGGAACTCTTCCCAAAGAGGATAGTATTCATAGAAATATAATGCATATGGTATGCCAACCTTTATCTTTTTCATGTTAATTCTGTCCTCTCCTAACTAAGGTCGAAATTTGACTAAAATATATAACTCCTTAATATGTTACTGCAGCTCATAGGGTTAAAAGACATTTAGTTTTCTACCTCTCATCCTCAACCAACAACTTTAAAACTTGTCCTGAATCGTATCCTTTCCTGAATTAATGCTACTGTTATGCTTTAACCAAGTATTTTAAGTGAATTTTACCCATATAAATGATGACAAAGGACCGTCCCCTGACAGTATAGTCCCCTGACAGCTGACATGTTTTGAGTGAAATTTTCATGGAATTTGTATCTATTTTTACTCATTTCAGACTACAAAATTATACTTTTCCATCTATATTATAAACCAGAAATATTCTTTCCACAAAACAGAATTTATTTATAGTTAAATAAGAAAATATAAAAGGAGAAATGTGAATATTTTATGGACGATATAAATGTATTAATTTATAAGGCTAAAGAAAGAGATCAGAAAGCAATGATGAAGTTAATAGAAAAATTTAATCCTCTCTTAAAGAAACAGGCAAACTGTTTCAGACAGATGGGATTAGAGTTTGAAGATGCCTATCAACAGGCAGCTTTATGTTTTATTACTGGAGTATATCAGTATAAACCTATCCCGCCTATTACTTTTGCTGGATATATAAAAAATAGAATTAAATGGGGGCTGTGGATGTACTGGAGAAAATTTTATAAGACTGGTGGATAATTGGAAGAGATTTTTGGTTTATAGATTTTGGAAAAAACAAAGAAAAAGAATGTGGGTAGAAGTGAATGAGGTTGCCACGCAGGCTGAAGCCTACTCGAAATGACAAAAAGAGAAAGACATTTAGGGACGGTCTTTTAATATATTTTCTCTTCACTCAGATTAAAAAATGTAGGTTTAGGCATATCACTCTTCTTTTAAAACATAGTAACATATATTTTTAATTATGAGAAATCTCTCATAATAACATTTTATATTAACATTCAGAATTTGACAATTGTACGACACAGTGTTAATCTGTATACATCAATAAGAAAGCGGTGTGTTGATGTCGGTCATCCAATAAGGTAATGATTTGTATCACAGAAGCAGAATTTTGACCTGCTTATTTTGTGTACCCAAATGTCTTACGGAATGATCAGAGAAGTGTTTATCAACACCTTTTTGTTTGTTTTGCAGCGCAGTGGGTAACTGCGCTTTTTTTGTTGTCACAAGGTTATTTGTTATGCATATACTTATGAGAGGATTTGAGACCATTGAATATCAATTTGA
>JAXGTM010000173.1:0-4364 GCA_040774925.1 Atribacterota bacterium
AAATCCTATAGTAAATGCGGCAATAATGGTACCAACCCCGACCATGCCACCCAATTTCCATCCAAGAATAACTGCTGCTAGTTCAATTGTCCCCCTGCAAACCCCTATTGGTAGATGTGTTCTTCTGGTAAAGGCAACCATTAAACTGTCTCTGGGTCCAGCACCAAGCCCTGTTTCAATATAAAAATATGTTCCTAAAGCAATGATCATAAGGCCTGTTATTAGCATTATAGTGCTATAAATAAAATTACCTGAAACTGGTATGATATTAAGGGAAATAACAAAATCTAGAAAAATACCAACCAGCACTATATTCAATATTGAGCCAACTCCCAGTTTCTCTCCAAGAAGAATATCTATAAGACCAATCGCAATACTAATCATTATAGCCACATTTCCAATGCTTATACCGATCGTTTGAGATAAACCAACATGAAATACATCCCACGGAGTATACCCTATTTTTGCATTTATTACCATAACAGAACCCAGAGCGCCCAGGAAAAGACCCCAGGTTAACTGAAGAATACGTGACAAGTATGACTGTTTCAAGTTAAAATCCTTTCTAATTTATCAAGTTATTAATCAATTAAAATATAAACTTATCTTATACTATCGCTTTATAAATATTGAATTTAAATAAACATACTAATGACAGGCTTCAGGCATAATATAACTAATTATTTGAATTAGAGAAAAACCTAATTACATAGTATTGTTATATTGAGGGGGGGGACCTGTTGAAGCAAGGGTATATGGTTTTATATATGGGTTTCAAAAATTATTGATCAACTTTAAAACCTATAAAAATTACTATACCAGTGTCTTCTCATTTTCAGGGTCGAAGATATGTGTCTTGGACATCTCAACAGCTATCTCTATATCTTCTCCTACCTTCTTTTCTGTCCTACTATCTAATTTGGCAACTATTTGATGTCTGCCTGTAATCAAATAATATAGTACTTCGTCTCCAAGTGGTTCAATTAATTCAATTTTTGCTCTTACTGTGTTTCCAGAGGTTGCATCAGGATAAAATTTTTTATCATGAAAGTCTTCTGGTCTGACTCCAAAATTGAGTTCCTTCCCTATATAAGATGAGACAGATTTATGAAATGAATGAGGCAACTCAAGCTGGAAATCCCCTGTATCAATATAATATGAATTATCTCTATTAACAATAGTAGCGGGAAAGAAATTCATCGCCGGAGAACCAATAAAACCTGCAACAAATTGATTTTCTGGTTTTTTGTATACATCAAGAGGTGGTCCTGCCTGTTGAAGCTTGCCATCATTTAGAATAAAGATCCTGGTAGCCATAGTCATAGCCTCGGTCTGGTCATGTGTAACATAAATAATTGTTGCTTCCAGTCGCTGATGTAATTTGGATATTTCGCCACGCATAGCTACACGTAATTTTGCGTCCAGATTTGAAAGCGGTTCATCAAAAAGAAATACTTTTGGCTTACGAACTATGGCACGACCTAGGGCTACTCGTTGACGTTGGCCTCCTGAAAGTTCTTTAGGACGTCTTTTAAGCAGTTTTTCTATGCCAAGTATCCCGGCTGCTTCATGTACACGTTCTTCTATTTCGGCTTTCGGGTATTTACGTAACTTCAAGCCAAAAGCCATGTTATTATATACATCCATGTGCGGGTATAATGCATAGTTTTGAAAAACCATAGCAATATCACGGTCCTTAGGGGGAATATCGTTGACTAGACGATCTCCTATATAGATTTTACCTGTGGTAACCTCTTCCAGCCCAGCAATAGCACGCAAAGTAGTACTCTTTCCACAACCAGAAGGCCCAACTAACACTGCGAATTCCTTATCTTCTATATTGATACTGATATCATCAACAGCTACAACATCTTTAAATTTTTTAGTAACATTTTTTAAGGTTACTTTGGCCATTTTGAAACCCCCGATAGTAATAAAATTTCTTTAACACGTTTTGTACTAAATAGATAGCTAGGTTTCTATTTTTAGAAGTTTTAGCTAAGTCTAATATTGTGCAAATAAAGCACCCATTCCACCTGTATGTATAAAGCAAACACCCTCATTTTCCGGGATAGAATTATTTTTTAAAATATCTACCATGCCAACTAATGTTTTACTGGTATATACTTTCTCAACTAATAGTCCTTCCAATTGTGCAAATTCAAATATCATTGCATCTGCCTCTTTTGTTGAAATACCCCAGCCCTCTCCCATATATTTCTCATATATAGTCATAATTTCTTCTATGTCATGTTGATTTTCTTTCCTAATTAAGTGATTCAGTTCATTATAAAAATCAGTTAATATTTTATGTAAAACGTTTTCTGTGTTCTCTACACTTATAACATGAACATGGAATGGAACACCTATTAGACCTGTGCCAAAAATAAAACCTCCTGCAACCCCTCCATTACCAGCAGGAATAAAAACATGGCGGATATTAATATCATTTTCCAAAATCTGCTCATACAATTCAATAGCTGCTTCAACATAACCTAATATACCTAACGGTGTAGATGATCCATTATAAATTATGTAGGGACTTTTACCACTTTCTTTAATATTTTGGGAAATCTCTTCAACTTTTTTGTTTCTTTCGTTTTCATCGACTTCACCAATAAATATTGTATTAGACCCGAAAATATGGTTTAAAAGCATATTTCCTATTAATTTTTTTGGTTTTTCTTCATTATGTACACTGACACATTCTAAACCTGCAATTCTTGCAGCCGCTGCTGTAAGAGACACCAGATTTGACTGATTTCGCCCTGAGCAAATCACTGTATCGCATTTCTTCTCCACAGCATCCCCTAATAGATACTCCAGATTCCTTATTTTATTACCACCAATGCCAATTCCAGTCATATCGTCACGTTTAATCCATATCGGAATGTGTTTAACAGTTCTTTCTAAGTTTTTAAGTCTATGAACAGGTGTAGGGTATATCAGGAGGTCTTTTTTGGGGAACTTCGATAATAGTGTTCTGGCATTTCTACAAATTTCCAGGTCTCTATTCTTTTTTTCGATTTTCTGTTTATCTATATTCATTTCTAACAATTTGCCTTTCTTAAAAATACTGCTTTCTTATTCATATATGATATTTTAGGCTTCATTCTTTTACTGCTCCCCCTGTAAGCCCTGCTACTATATAGCGCTGAGCAAAGGCAAAAATTATTATGGTTGGAAGTAGCGAAACAATTATTCCAGCACTCATTATATCCCACCCTACTCCAATCTTCGAGTTAAAAGAATTTAATGCCACAGGAATAGTCATTTTATTATCTGAATTTATAAACATAACCGCGAGGAATAATTCGTTCCAAGTATTTATAAAAGTATAACTGAATATTGCTGCTATTCCAGGTAATGTTAGAGGGAAAACAATTTTGAATATTGATTGCAGTTTAGTACAGCCATCTACTTGAGCCGCCTCTTCTATGCTAAATGGTATTCTATCAAAAAAACTTTTTGACATTATAACGCTAAAAGGGATCATTAAATTCATATATAATAACATGAGTGTTGGTAGTTTATCCAGCATTCCCACTTTTGAAAACATGTCATACAGTGGAATTAGAACTAGAAAGCTTGGAACAGTCTGAGTAAAAAATAAGAGAGTTATTATTAACTGTTTTGATTTAAAATGGTATCGGGACAGTCCATATCCACTAAATATAGTT
Organism: Atribacterota bacterium; assembly: GCA_040774925.1. GTDB lineage: Bacteria > Atribacterota > Phoenicimicrobiia > Phoenicimicrobiales > Stramentimicrobiaceae > Stramentimicrobium. Next base: position 3,681 of record JAXGTM010000173.1, read on the forward strand.
ATTATTAAAGCACCAGAAGCAGCTACCAATGATACTATCAAACTATTTTTAAAATAAATAAGAAAATTGGTATACTTAAATAGATTTATATAGCTATCAATACATATGCTTTCTGGTAAGTATCTGACTGGAAAAATAAATACATTTTTAACATCTTTTAGTGAAGTTACTAATATCCAATATAGTGGGATAATAGCTATTATTAAATATATTGCCAAAGCAAAAAATCTGCAAAATTTTTTAAATAATTTCAAAATGTTAAATCCTTTCCTCTTGTAAGAGTAAGATATATCAAGATATAAGTAAATAATATGGCAATTATAATAACCCCTATTGCTGCCCCTTCACCAAAGTTCATGGCTTTAGTAATTTTATTTATCATATGAACAGCAAGAATATTGGAGCTATTTGCTGGCCCTCCTCCTGTCATACCATAAATAATTTGAGGATAATTCATTATCCATAACGTACGAATTAAAATAGTATTAATTATTGTTGGCTTTATGTAGGGTATTGTTATCTTAAAGAGTTTTGAAAAATAACCAGCCCCATCAATCTCTGCAGCTTCATATAGTTCTAAAGGAATCGATTGAAGAGCCGCTAACAACATTATTGCAAAAAATGGCACACCATACCAAATATTTGCAATAATTGCTGAAAATAAGGAATATTTTGTTTCTGACA
>JAXGTM010000174.1:0-4339 GCA_040774925.1 Atribacterota bacterium
ATTTGATTTTGACGTTGCAATAACTGCAGATACTACGATTTATGCTAAATATTTGGAAAAATTCTATGTTTCTTATGATAGCAATGATGGAAGTCAAGTTGCAGGACAAATGGTATTGGATGGTGGATTGGCAACAGAACCAACACCCCCAACAAAAGAAGGATTTACTTTTGCAGGATGGTATACCGATAACACGACATTTGAGACTTTATTCGACTTTAATTCGGTTACTATAACAGAGGATATTACTTTATACGCTAAGTGGGCTTAATCTATGACAGATATTAAAGTAACTGGAATCAATAGGAGTAACTCGCATGAGAACGCTGTTTCTCATGCGGGAAGCCTTATTGTTAATGCAAGACGTAAAAATGATATATGGGAATTTGTAGGCGATAAAGAGTTGTATTACGGAGAAATATATGGATACTATACTCATTTACATTGGCATACTAAATTATCTAATGATTATGTTATTGCATTTAACCCTACTTTACAGTCTGTAAGTTCTTATGGGAGAAGGATAGATATAATAAAAATAACAAGACCTGCTCAATCGCCTTCTTTTACAAAGGCTATATTGGATGCAAATGGATTGGCATTTAGAGTACCAGAAGACGAAGAAATGCTATCTATTCATTCATTAAATGAAATATTGGTCGTTGATACCGATAAAAATAAATATTTCTTTTATTGGGATGAAACGGATGCTAATTTTTTACGGTTGGAAGACTTGCCGGAATTGAATATAGAAACTACAAAAACAGAAGTTAATTTTAGTTTTGGTAGTTGGTTGGTTGGGAATCCTATACTTAAAAGTGGAGGATCTTTAAATGTAATAACAGAATATGATATAGAACAATCAAATAAATTAAAACAAAAGATTGAACACGGATTATATGCTAATATAACCGAACAAGATGCTCCTTTTTGGTATTCGACTGCTTCTAAAGGAACTCAAATAACAGGAAGCACTCAAAAATTAAATGATGCTACATTAAAAACAACAACCATAATAAAAACTTTTATAAATAAATTACACAATGAATTAATAGAAAGGGATTATGTTTTCCCTGCATTCAGGTATCTTATTGCTTATGAATTGGTAGACGGTACTATAATAAAAATGTCCCCCATATTTAATTTCATAAAGCCATTTCCTTATACAAACTCCGATAAACCATATATGTATACTTTTAAATCTTTATTCCCTATTACGAGCGATGATGCAGACAGAAATTATTATGTTATTATGGGAGATGGGTCTACTATGCAAATGTATGAATACATAAAGAATACGGTAGATGTTGGAACAATTTCAAAAGCATATAAAGATTTTAAATTTTGGTTGCCTGCAAGCGTAACAGACCATATTGATATTATAAACAAATGGGTTGAATTGGATATATTAAAAAGTATAGGAGTATATATAACCGAACCTGATGCTTTTTTAGATACGACTAATTATAATTTGCCTCATTCGGATGAAAAGGGTTCTATTAATGGACTTATCTGGCCATGTTGGTGGACTACTTATAAACTTCAAAGTACATTATTAGATGATGATAGTCAATGTTATAATTTAGCCCCTGCTGAAAATGTATTTTTTAAATTTGATGAAGAAAAATTATTTGATTCAAACCAGATTTTTTATAAAATAGGTGAATTTGATTTAAAGAATAAAGAGACTTATTTTGAATTAAAAGGTGAACATTTAAAAAATGTAATTACAAACCCGTCTTTAAGTATAGAAATGGATTTATCAAAGAAGGTGGTAAGTTCATTTAATAATTTATACAACCAAATGATACATAAATGCAATGTTACTGATATATCATACGTAAACGATGTATGTTTAGACCATACTATAGGGTATAATCCTTATACTGAAACAACAGAAACAAGTGATTTACTAAATAAAATAAGTTTAGATTTAAAGATAAAAAATAAATGGTGGAGGTGGAGTGGATTAAAAGATGCTTGGGGCATACAAAAAACTGTTTTCCCTGCCGGAGATCCTATGCTATATATAACAATAGGCATACAATCCACAACCTTTTATACACAGGATATAGAACAAATAAATGTAGTAACTGAAATAGGACTAAATACTAATGATTTTGTCATATTAAAAGAAGATGTTAAATTAATCAAGATAGACAGTACAAATGCTATTTTAGTACCTTCTATTATAGGAGATTTTGAAGATGAAGTATTAATCCCTAAAACAGTTTACGGGGTAACGTTGAATTTATACAGTATTACTCAAAATAGATATTATCACCCCGATTGGAAATTATTAGAATATACATCGGCACAAGTAACAGCATTAAAAAGGGTAGATTATGATGTTTGGGCTTATCCTTATTTTTTAGAGCCTAATACAAACCGTATGCAATTATCGGCAACGGATAATCCTTTGGTTTATCCTGCTGCACGTTCTTATCGTTTTTCAACGGAAAATAATATTGTAATAGGATGTGAAACATCATCCGTTGAATTATCAGCTTATAAATTCGGATTATTGCCAATGTACGTATTTACGGAGCATGGCGTATGGTTAATGGAAACGGCGCAAGGGAATGTAGCATATTACGCACAGCATTTATTGGAAAATGTAAAATGTTATAATAATTCAACACTAATCAAAAGAGTGCATGGAGGAGTTATATTTTTTACTAACAGGGGGATGAATCTTATTATAGGTAATACTATAAAATATATTCCTTGTTTGTTGGAAGGAGAGGTAATAATGCAATGCCAAACAGATATTGAAACGGCTACAGGATTATCTTTTAATGAAATAAATACACAAATAAACAATATAACAGAAGATTTTATAACAACAAACAGTTTTTTTGTCTATGATAAATTTAATAATGAATTGTTGTTGATTGAACCCACAAAATATTATAGTATATGTATCCAATTGGACGGTTTGATTTTTAGCGTTCGTAAAGATACGCAGAAGATATTGGGAAGCACAAATTATTTTAACGGTTTTGCAAATTATGTAAATATAAATAATGAAGATGTTTTAATTGCAGAATCTAATAATGGGAATTTCTGGTTTTACAATCTGAAAGAATTAAATACTCCTAAAACAATAGCATATCAATATTTTAATAATAATTTTGTATTACTTGCCACAACAACAATTTTCAATCCTAATTATGTAAAGATAGAACATGCTATTGCAAGGTTTGTACAAACATTAAATATTGGGGCTGCAAGTTCTATATATTTATTTATATTAGGCAGCAGGGATGGTATGGAATGGAAAATAATATCAAGCGGGATATTGACAGCCACATCAACAGCAAGAGGGGTTGAAATACGTAGAGGATTTATTTCATGCAGGTATTTCCAACTTGTATTTATACGCAAGGATACAACACAACTTATATCGGATAGTAGATTTAACAGTCAATTTAATAGATTTTCAATAGATTTAAAATTAAAAGACAATAAAAACAAGGCTCGATGATTACAATTGTTGATTACGATAGGTTGCCACCAAGATATGACAGGGTTATTTATAAGGATAAAAAAACCGGAGAATACTCTTTAATAAGAGCCACTAAGCAATGGACAAGGATAAGATGCTCCGTTGTTTTTAGAATAATAATGATAAATCTATTAATGAATCCTTCTGTAAAAAAAGTATGGAGGGAATCAAAACGATACCAGAGAATAAGTATAAAAATGGACACAGGAGAGATAAAACAAATGAGTATAAAAAATCTTTTTTTAAGAAAAAAATATCCACAATTATACGAAATTCAAAAAGAAATAACAAAAAACATAATTAAAATCATTTAAGTGTTTTACTTTTGTTCAAAGTTTAATATAAAAAAATATAAATTGCAATGGAAAATAATGATAATAACGGAGAAAACATGGCAGTTGTCGAGAAGACCGAAACTGCCGTAGTAACCCCTAAGCCAAATAGACTTGCCGAAAGATTAAGAGGCAGGGATAAATATAAAGAAAAGGAATACCAAAATGAAGAAGATGCTATTGATGATGTTTTAGAATTATTGGATGAACTTGAATCCAATAGCAAAGAAGCGGAAACTTTTAAACAAGGGATGATGTCTCTAATTTCAGAAAATCCAATGCTTGCATATATTCTTAAAGAAGCTAAAGAAAATAAAAATCTTATTTCTTCCATTCAAGCCTTATATGATTCTCCCGAAGAAATGATGATTAAAGAAGGAGATGAAGGATATGATGACGTCCAATCTAAAATCAAAGGTCGTATTGAAAGGGAAATAGCGGATAAAGAAATTTATTCAAAATGGGATGAAGCAATGAAAAAGTTTCCTGAAACATTTAA
>JAXGTM010000175.1:0-4320 GCA_040774925.1 Atribacterota bacterium
GTAAACTCTCTTTACCGGAACCTGGATAGACAGTATCCTATTTCTATAGGAAAGAACGGTAATGTGTAAACACATCTTGAAAGTAATACACATTATTATTAATATTACTTAAAATGGAAAATTATTTTCGAATTCAATCGCACTTCTAGTACTAGTATTTGTATAAAATATAATATTATTGAATAATGAAAGATTAAAAAGTGCATTATTACAAAGAAGTAAAGAAGCCAAATCAATTTTGGGGAAAAATTTTACTATTTTTCATCAGTCTATATCTCAATTTGAAAATCAATATAACAGTATCCCAAAATGATACGTTAAACCTCAATCCTCCTTATCTCGTTTTAAGTAATCACGTGACTTACTGGGATCCTTTTTTAGTAAATCTATTTGTTCAAGAGCCAATCTGTTTCCTGGCTGAAGCAGTATATTTCAGAAACCCTATTTTACGATTTTTTCTTAATTCTGTTGGTGCTATTCCCAAAAAGAGGTATATGAAACAGTACTTGCCTATAAAAAGGCTTATTCAAGCAAAAAGTTATAAAAGGATACTGGGATTTTTCCCTGAAGGTGAACGAAAATGGGATGGCTCAACTGAATTTAATTCACTTAAGACAACATCAAAACTGATAAAATTATTAAAGATTCCCGTAATAGTTGTAAATATCAGGGGCGGATACCTTGCTTATCCACGTTGGGCGAAAATGTCAAGAAAAGGCAAAGTAGATTTGAAATATAATCTGTGTCTTACTAAAGACGAAAGCAAGGAATTGAAGTTAAATCAAATTCAAGATCGGGTCAAAAGTTTTCTTGCACACGATGAAACTGATTATCAGAAAAAAAGCTGTCATAGGTATACAGGTAAAAAATTGGCAGAAAATTTGGAATATTTTTTATTTGTATGTCCAAATTGCCATTCTTTTAATAGTTTTATCTCTCAAAATGATAGATTAATTTGTCAGCAATGCCATTATGGTGTTATTTATAATCAATACGGATTTTTTGAGGGATTGCAGGAGAGATTGTATTTCACTAATTTAAGAGATTGGAATAGATGGCAGAATCTTTTTTTAAAAGAATCCATTACACATATAGTTAAGCAAGACCTATACGAAAAAGATATTTTAAAAGATAGTAATGTTCAGATATTTGTGGGTAGTTTCAGTCAACATTATACTTATAAAGTAAAGGCGAGGGTACTTTAAATTTAAAGCAAAAAGAACTGTATTTTGAACAATCAGAAACTAAAAAATACAATTTCGAATACAAGAATATTACAGGTCTCAGCGTACAATTTAAAGCTATACTAGAGTTCTGTTTTCGAGACCAAATTTATCGCTTTAAATTTCGAAATACACATCTGTCTGCCTATAAATGGGTGCAGGCTATTCGTTTTATGCAGAAAATGAATAAATAAATATAAAATTAGTAAACCTTTTACCTTGTTCCTAATAGCCAAATTCATTTAATCGATAACGATAAAAATATTCAGTAAAAATTTAATTTGTACCTTCTCTTGTTGTAAAAATTTTAAAATTTTTATTAATAATTGGAAGATCTTATTTGATTCTAAATTAGAAAGGATTTTAACTTGAAACAGTCATACTTGTCACGTATTCTTCAGTTAACCTGGGGTCTTTTCCTGGGCGCTCTGGGTAGCTCTTTTACTTTAAATGCAAAAATCGGGTTTACCCCATGGGGAGTATTTCATGTAGGTCTGTCTAAGGTAACAAATCTAAGTATTGGTAGTATAGCTATTATGGCTGGCACGAGCTCTGGTCTGATAGCCTTTATTCTAGGTGAAAAATTGGGAATTGGTACTGTTTTAGATATGATAATAAGCGGTATTTTTTTGGATATCATTATTAAGATCGTACCAACAGCAACTAGTTTTGCGTGGGGTATGCCAATGCTTTTGACGGGCTTGATTATTGATGCTCTTGGGACCTATTTCTATATGAAGCCTGGACTGGGAGCTGGACCCAGGGATAGTTTAATGGTTGCATTTACCAGGAGAACAGGTCTTCCTATTGGGGTTTGTCGTGGAGTCATTGAGATTCTGGTTGTTACAATTGGATGGAGATTGGGTGGTATGGTTGGAGTTGGAACGATTGTTGCGGCATTTACAATTGGATTTTGGATACAAATGATTTTTAAACTATTTAACTTTGATGCTACAAAAATAAATCATGAATTGATTAACCAAACTTATAACGCTATTTTCAAAAAAGTTGTAAAAATCAATAACTAATTTTCTATCAACCCATTTATTTTTTTTATATTTTTTTAATATTTATTAATATTATAAAGTGTTCAATTAAAAAAGAATAAATATCAAAGTAGTTTCTTGTCATTAATTTTTTGCAAACTTCTTAAATAATACAAATTCGTTTAGCAAAAAATGCTATAATATAAACAACTTTATTAAGTTCAAAATTTTATATTCCGTTAAAACTTTGAAAAGTATATTGATACATTTCAGCAAAACATTTACTGTTAACCTAAACCCTGATCCTGTGTTTTAAAAATGATTTCATAATGAAACAGGCTCAGTTTTTTAAAAAGATTTAAGGGGGTGATAAGCTTTAACATAATTAAAAATAATTTTTTACAAATAGAGAATTCAGTCAAAAATTAGTTTAAAAGAGAGGTATATAAAATAATGAGAAAAAATACTATTTTTTTAATTATTGCTTTATTGTTTATGTTCAATATATTTGGAATGATAGTTTTTGCAGCAGATAAAGTAGAGTTAAATTTTGTAGAAGCATATACAAACCCTGAAAGAAAATTAATTTTAGAAGAGATTATCTCTGATTTTGAAAAGATTAATCCAAATATAAAAGTAAATCTAATTTCTCCCCCATATGATGAAGCTACCCAAAAAATAATGCTTATGATGACATCAAAACAGCCTTTAGATATTGTTGAAACAAAGGCTGACAATATCGGAATGTATGTAGGTAACAAATTTCTGACAAACCTCGAAAGCTACTTACCTTCCTGGAAGGACTTTGAAACATTGTTGCCTGCAGCATTAGAGTTATCTCGACTTATTGATAATACTGCTTATGCAATCCCCTCATCAGTATATTCAAGAACACTATATTATAGAACGGACATCTTAAAGGAACTTGGTGTTGATAAAATTCCAGGAACATTGCAGGAACTATTCGAGGCGTGTAAAGAAATAACAGATCCTTCAAAAGATCAATATGGTTTTACTTTTAGAGGCAGAAATCAGCAGATGGATATGATCCATTATATGGTTTTACCTTTTGTAGATGATCTTGAACCAATGAATCTTTATAAGAAAACAAATGGAGAAATAGTATGGGGTGATCCCAGAATAAAAGAAGGGTTAGAATTGTATGCTCGTTTCTTCCATGAAACCAGTCCAAAAGATTCCATCAACTGGGGATTTAATGAACAGATAAATGCTTTTGGTTCAGGAATAACTCCATATATACTTCAAGATGCTGATTTTATAGGCGCTACCGATAGAAATATTGGTCGAGAAAAATTCATGATGGCTCCAATGCCGGTAGGACCATATGGAAAATCGTATACAATACTGTATTTCCCCTCTTTAGGTATACCCTCTCATTCTCAGCATAAAGAAGAAGCTTGGGAATTTATCAAATATTTCCTTAGTCCTGAAGTCAATGCTTATTTCACTAAAAGTAGTAGCTTGCTTCCAATTCATAATGTTACTTTTGAAGAAGACCCTTATTTCAGTGAAGATATTTTCCAACCTTGGGCTTATATGATGGACCATCCAGAGAAATATATTGTAAGTGAACCGCCAGTTGATTCTCCTAAATATGCAGAGTGGTTTGAAATAGCAAATGATGATTTACAAGCTTATCTTTTAGGCAGCATGTCAGTTGACGATCTAACTGATAAATGGGTCAAATACTGGCAATAATTTAGCTGAACAGTTGGGGGTATATTAGATATCCCCAACTGTTTTAAATACTCTGAAAAGAAAAAATTATGATTAAAAAAGAAAAAACAAAAACAATAATATCAATGCTTGCGCCTACTCTAATTTCAATAATATTTTTAACATATTATCCTTTATGTAGGTCTGCCATCATTTCTTTACAACAATATAGTTTTTATAAAATATACGATATTCATTTTATTGGCTTTAAGAATTATTTGTCAGTATTTTTTGATACCCATTACGATTTTGTTAAAATTTTGATTAATACTATTTACTGGGTTGGTATATCGTTATTTTTCCAATTCATTTTAGGATTTATATTAGCATTGTTAATGAAAGAACCCTTTAAAGGAAGAGGGCTTTATTCTGGA
>JAXGTM010000176.1:0-4315 GCA_040774925.1 Atribacterota bacterium
AATATTCATAGAATGTGGTAAGATCCTCGATCAGGGTACACCACACAAACTCTTTACCAACCCTGACCATGAGAGGACCAGACAGTTTATTTGTAAGATTGATGAACTATATGGAAAGACGGATAAATAGAAGATGAGTACTTTAGAATTCTTTCGTGAATCTGTTATACCTTCCTTGTTGGAAGGCACTTTAGTTACTATAAGAATGTCAGTATCATCGATTATTTTAGGATATATTCTGGGTATAATTTTGGCTGTTGGCAGGGCTTATGGTAATAAAATTGTCCGTGCTGTTTGTAATACCTATACTTTTTTCTTCAGGGGAATTCCATTATTAGTGCAATTGTTAATTATATTTTATGGTCTTCCCAGTATGGGAATATATTATTCTCCTTACGTTTCAGCAGTTATTGGCTTCACCCTCTGTAGTGGTGCTTACCATTCAGAATATATCAGGGGTGCCATACAGTCTATTAAGAGCGGTCAGATGATGGCTGCTGAAGCCTTAGGAATGTCCAGAGTACATGCAATCATCTCAATCATTCTTCCACAGGCTTTAAGGAGAGCGATACCAGGATGTTCTAATGAGATAATATCTTTAATAAAATATTCATCACTCTCCTTTATGGTTACAGCTATTGATTTAACTGGAGCAGCCAAAATTATTGGTGCTCGCTATTTTAGATATACAGAAATATTTCTCACTGTAGGAATAATATATCTGGTTTTAACATCTTCAGTTGACTGGGCTCTAAGGATTGTAGAACAAAAATTGAAAATTCCAGAAATGTAAAACAATTTTTAAATTAGATTAATTTAATCTAGAGATAATCGATATTAAGGTTTAAGATTGTTATAGATATTTCGCTTACAAGATTAATTACTTGATGAGCCATTCTTTTAATAGTTAAGCAAAGAAGGAGTGTTATAGCGTGATAAAAATATGGCTTGATCCTAAAAAGTGTAAAGGCTGTCTGCGTTGTGAACTTGCCTGCTCATTTCACTGGAGTAAACATAATGCTTTCAACCAAGAATTAACGAGTACTAGGATTTTTAGGAATAATGATAATAAAAAAATAATTATGCAAATAGACGATACATGTGATTACTGTGCTAATGAGTCCATTCCGCTCTGTGTTAAATACTGTGTTTATGGGGCAAGAGGAGTTACAAAATGAAAATTAATAATATCTACGGTTATTCCGGGCTTATCTTAAGAGTAGACTTGACCAATAGTAAAGTATGGACTGAACCTACCAGTAAATATGCTGAAAGATGGATTGGTGGTAGAGCGATAAATACCTGGATACTATTAAATGAACTAAGTCCTGAAACAAGATGGAATGACCCAGAGAATATATTAGCCTTTGGAGTGGGCGTTCTAGTTGGTACTCTCGCTCCTGGTGCATGCAGGGTATCTATTGATACTAAAAATGCTTTTAATAATGCACTTGGTTCTGCTAATGTTGGAGGCTTCTTTGGCGCAGAAATAAAGTTTGCAGGTTTTGATAATATCATTATTACCGGAAAAGCAGAAAAACCGGTTTACCTCTGGATCAATGATGGAAAGGCAGAGATAAGGGATGCATCGTTTCTTTGGGGAAAAACTACCTGGGATACAGAGAAACTAATAAGAGAAACAATGAAGGATGAGAGGATAAGAGTTGCAAGTATTGGCCCGGCTGGAGAAAATTTGGTTAAATCTGCCTGTATTATGGCTGACAGAGGTTGCGCTGCTGGCGGTTCTGGTTGCGGTGCAGTAATGGGCTCTAAAAATTTGAAGGCTGTTGCGGTCAGGGGTAAAAACAGTATCTTTATAGCTGATGCAGAAGAATTTATTAAAGCAGTAGATAATGAAATGAGAAATATAAATAAATGGCAGCTAATTAAGGATATAAGAGATAAAGGATATTATGGAGCTATGGGAGGGCGTCTGGAATCTACTGCCTGGGAAGAGGGCTATAGGCCAGTAAAAAATGGACAGGATGAATACTGGGGTAAGGAAAAAATTGCCTGTATTGCCGAACAGGAGATAAAGAAATATCGAAAAGGAACTGTTGCCTGCTTCAGCTGTCCCATTTCTTGTAAGCCATGGATGGATATTACAGAAACAGAATACAATATAGAGGGGGAGGGATGGTGGAATAATTCTTCAAACTCATATTGTACTAAAATTGACAACACAAATTTAGAATCAGCAATCTATGCCCATCTATTGACAAATCAATTAGGGTTGGATGGTGATAACGCAGCTCAGGCTATTTCATGGGCTTATGAATGTTACGAAACAGGGAATTTAACCAACGAAGATACCGATGGATTTGATTTGTCCTGGGGAAATTATGAATCCATGCTCGCTCTGCTTAAAAAATTGGCATATCGAGAAGGTTTTGGTGATTTTCTTGCTGATGGTGCGTTGCAAGCTGCCAAAAAAATAGGGAAAGATTCAGAAAAATTCGTCATACATGTTAAAGGACAGGATTCATTGGATGGTGTGCGAATAAATAAAGGTTGGGGATTTGGAATTATTTTATCTCCTGCAGCTGGCCGTCATTTAAGAGGGAGTTTGAATGGTTTCTGGTTAAGAGATGATCGACCTATCAATTCTTACGAAAATGTTCCAGAGGATTTGTACTATAATCAAAAAAAGAAAGCAGTCCAGGATATGATTGGCCTGTGCAGTTATGTATACGGACAAACAGTGGATGATTGGGTAGCATTATTCAATAGTGCCACCGGCAGATCCCTAACTATAGAAGAGTTTTTACACATTGGGTTGCAAGAACATAACCTGGAAAAAGCATTTAACACTATTCATGCCGGTTTTGATAGAAATGATGATTACCCCTGTGAAAGGTTTTATAATGAACCTGTTAAATCAGGTCCATACAAAGGTGAATATCTTGACCATAATATTTGGGATGGGATGTTAGATACTATATATATGCTACATAAATGGGATGTGAAAAGTGGACTGCAGACCAGACATGGATTAGAAGAAATAGGTCTTGAAATTGTAGCAGATATGTTAGAAAAAAATGATAAATTATTAAAGTGATACTAATTAATATTTTTTAATTAAAATATTAAAAATATAAATATATGGAAATTAGAATAAACATTAAATAAAAAGTTAAGCCAAAGCAATAGCGGCCAACAAGTAATCTTAGCCTATAAGATTACCTGTTAAAAGGGGTGATGCTATGAGATAAAGGGATAACATTTAGAATCCTATACTTTGAACAATTATAATATATACATTATCACGATAGTATAAATTTTAATAAGGAGATAGAATATGAACAAAAAGATTATAGTTAATTTATTTTTGGTACTAATATTGTTAGGAGTTAGCATAAGCGGCTATGCAGTGGAATTACGTTTAGCAGGGGAAACCAGGTTCGAGAAAAATAACTTTATTGAAGGGCCAGCAAGATATCTAGGTAATGTGATTAGTCAGGCAACTAACGGCGAATACACACTTTCATTACATGGTGGAGGAGTACTCGGGGCATCAAAAGATATAGCAGATCAATTAATAGCTGGATTATTAGAATTTGGTACAATGCCAGAGAGTGCTATAGCCTACTTTGATCCAAATTTCCAGATATTCTCAATTCCTTATCTTTTTAGAACCGAAGATATTGCATATGATGTATTAGATGGTCCATTTGGAGATAAAATGAAACAAGAAGTTCTAGAAAAAACAGGTATGAGAATCATCGCCTGGGGAGATAATGGTGGTTTCCGTAATTTTTCTACCGGAAACAAGCCGATAAAAAGTCCGGCTGACTTAAAGGGTCTAAAAATCAGAACTATGGAGATACCTGCTCATATGGAAATGGTAAAGTCTCTTGGAGCAAATCCTGTACCAATTTCCTGGCCTGAACTCTATACTGCTTTACAAACTGGAGTTGCTGATGGACAGGAAAACGCTATTCCAACAGTCTTAATGGGTAATTTAGAAGAAGTTCAAAAGTATATTGTATTAGACAAACATCTATACAGTATGCAGATTTTCGTTGTTAGTGAAGATTGGTTTCAAAAACAAAGCAAGGATCTACAGTTAGCCATTCTTTCAGCAGGAAGGGTTATGGATACAATGATAAGAGGAATAGCCCGTCTGGCAGAGCTTAATGGGGTTGATTATATTATTGAAAAAGGTGGTCACATTTATTTACCTAATGCTGAAGAATATACCCAATTTAGAGAATTAACACAAAAACCCGTTATAGAATGGTGCCGAAACCAGCCTAACATTGATAATGATGCAATTGATGAATTATTAGAAGCAGTAAAAGAATCAGAAAAGAAA
>JAXGTM010000177.1:0-4292 GCA_040774925.1 Atribacterota bacterium
AGAGAACCTATTTTAAATTATTTCCATAATAGAACTACTAATGGCTATACGGAGGGCTGTAATACTAAGATTAAGATGCTAAAGAGGATATCTTATGGGTTGAGGAATGTGGAGGTGTACTGGAGAAAGATGTTACTGGGATTTATACCACGAAGAGAATGTTTCCACACAATTTGACATAGAGCCATCGCCTACTTGACAATATGAATAATTATGTTATTCTAAAAGAGAAGGCTAGGAGAAAAGGAGAAAAAGCCTCCAAAGTAGAGTTTGTTGCTTTGGAGGCTTTTTGTTTAGGTAGATAAAGAAAATAGGAGGTGAGATTAGGATATGCGATAGTGTCCATATTTGAGCAAGCGTCAAAATGTGGGTTTGAAAAGGAAAAAATAGAAAGGTTGGTGTTTTTAGAGTATAGCTATGCTAATAATATAATAACAAGGAGGTTCAACCATGAATAAGAAAGTTTGTATACTTATGTATTTGCCTTTAATTTTTGTTGTTTTGCTTGGTGGTTCTGTTTTTGCGCAGAAGGTAACACTTCATTTTTCTTGGGGTGTAGATCGTTATGGGGGGATGGCTCAACTTATAAGAGAATTTGAAAGACAAAACCCGGATATTGCAATTGTTCTTGATGAAAGACCTGAGGTAGGGAGCTTGGTACATGATAAATACGTGACAATGCTTGCATCAGGTGACCCAAGTGTTGATATTTATTCTATTGATGTGATTTGGCCACCTGAGTTTGCCGAGGCTGGATGGCTGGAGCCGCTTGATGATATTTTTCCACCTTCGGAACAGGAAAAGTATATACCTTCAATGATCGATGCTTGTACGATTAACGGTCACATTTATGGAATTCCTTGGCAAAATGACTTTGGTTTACTTTATTCAAGGAAAGATCTACTCGAAAATGGTGGATACGAGGTACCAGAAACATGGTACGAATTAGTCGAAGCTGCGCAAAAACTACAAAAGAGGGATCAAAGTCTTTATGGTTATAGTGCTGATTGGGGAAGGGAAGCAAATCTTGATTGTAATTTTGTTGAATTCCTATACAGCAATAATGGTGCTATCTTAGATGAAAAAGGCGAGGTTGTACTTAATACTCCTCAAGCAGTGGAAGCACTCCAATTTATGATTGATATGATCAATAAGTATCAAGTAACCATGCCTGGGATATTAAGTATGGACCTTGAAGAAGGTAGGGTAGTGTTTACCGAAGGAAATGCAGTATTCCATCGTAACTGGTTATATGTGTGGGACGTATCTCAACAAGAGGGTTCTAAGGTTAAAGGTAAGGTTATATTTTCGAAATTACCTCATTTTCCGGGTGGAAAAAGCGCATCAACACTTGGTGGATGGAATTATGCTATAAGTGCATATTCAAAACACAAAGAAGAAGCCAAGAGATTTATAAAGTTTGCAGGGGGATATGAGGGACAAAAAATAATAAGCTTGAACAACCCTTATCCACCTGCAATTATAGACTTATACAAGGATCCTGATATACTTAAGAAATACCCTCATTATCCTGAGTTTTTAGAAGCTGCGTTTACTACCATACCGAGACCCAAAACGGCACGTTTGCAGGAATTATCGGAGGCTCTTCAAGTCGAACTACACTCGGCTTTCCAAGGTCAAAAATCTGCAGAGCAGGCTATTGCAGATTTGGCAAAAACCATAGAAGAGATAGTTGGGAGCTATTAGTAAGATTTATAAACCAGAATATACATGTCCTCATGCTCCTTGAGGAGCATGAGGACATGTATAGACAGGAGAGGTGTGTATATTATGCATAGCACTAAAGGATTGCTAAAAAGAGGGCTAAGAAGAGAGCAGCTTGCATATCTGTTAATTCTACCGGCTCTTGTTTTGGTGCTTAGTACTCTTCTTATTCCAATATTATCTACAATATGGTATAGCTTTCATAATGTTCGGCTCAACATGCCTCAATTGGGCCAACCTTTTGTTGGATTAGAAAACTATAAAAATTTGTTTTTTGATCCGCGTTTTTGGAACGCACTTAAAAATACCTTACTTTTTACTTTGGGATCGCTTTTTCTTAGTTTTCTGTTTGGATTACCTATAGCGCTTACATTAAATAAAAATTTATTTTTTAATACTGGTATTAGAGCAATAGTTTTAATTCCTTGGTCGATGCCAATGGTTGTTTGCGCTTTAATGTGGAAGTGGATGTATAATGGGGTTTTTGGTATTATAAATGAGATTTTATTGCGCTTCGGACTCATTGGAGAATATATACAATGGTTCGATAGTGCCAATTTAGCAATGTATTCGCTGATGATTACTGACGCGTGGAAAAGTACACCGTTTGTGGCAATTATGCTTCTTGCTGGTTTAAAAGCTATTCCGGAGGACTTATATGAAGCTGCGAGAGTCGATGGGGCTAGCTCCTTTCATAGTTTCTGGAGAATAACAATGCCGTTACTAAAACCAGCGATAATGGTAACTCTTTTGTTCCGGACATTAGATCTTGTGAAAGCATTTGATATCTTATATACAATGACCTATGGAGGTCCTGTTAATGCAACTGAAACTCTTTCACTATATTCTTATAAAGTTGTGTTTCCTTTCCTTAACTTCGGGTATGGAAGCGCTATTGCGATTGCGCTAACTGCTATTAGCGGGGTATTATGTGTTTACTATGTAAAAACCTTGCTCACATATTCATCGCCGTATTAATTTCTAATTTGAGTCGGGAGGTGAATTCATTTGGAAAAATTTAAGGATATATTATCTAGGATTATTCTTGCATTATTTGTAATTTTCTTCATATGTGTGTTTATTTTCCCGTTTTATTGGCTTATAATAACCGCGTTTAAGTCGCCAGAGGAAATTACAAGTATACCACCGCTTTTATTTCCAACAAAAGTCTATTTAGGAAATTTTCATTCGGTTTTTACTAAATCTCCGTTTACTTTGTATGCTCGTAATAGTTTAATCATCGCTTCCCTTACTACTATAATATGCGTTGTGGCTGGGTCAATCGCATCCTATGCGATTGCAAGACTAAATTTCCGTGGGAAGAACCTTGCTCTTATACTAATGCTTTCTACTATTATGATTCCTGGAATGGCAATAGCGCCATCGCTGTTCCTTATTTTAAGAAAAACTCAGCTTTTGAATACTTTTCTCTCTTTAGTATTGCCTTATGTTGCATTTCAACTCCCCTTTTCGGTGTGGGTGCTAGTCAATTTTTTTAAAGACATACCCAAAGAATTGGAAGATGCTGCTGAAATTGATGGTTGTACACCTTTTTTAGCGTTTCTAAAAGTTATCCTTCCATTAGCTGCTCCTGGTATTGCAACAATTGCTATATTGGTGTTCATTGGGGCTTGGAATGAGTTCTTTTTTGCTTTTGTATTTACAACAAATGAAACAGTTAGGACTTTACCTGTGGGGATTGTAATGTTTAGGGGAGAACATGAGATTCCATGGGGTGACATTAGCGCAGCATCCACTATTGCAACATTACCGCTAGCTGTAATTGTGGTAGTATTACAAAAGAGGATTGTTTCAGGTTTAACTGCGGGAGCATTGAAAGGGTAAAAAGTTAAATAAATTGAATAGGGAGGCTAAGGAGCAAAATGTCTACAGATCGTTTCTTTCCAATCACTAAGGTTATAAGTTATTATGCTGACAAAAATGAAATATTGTTCAATTGTCAGGCCAAAATATTAGGTTCGGGTACGATTAAATTGTCCTTTTTTAAGGATGGTTTTATTCATTATTGTTTTAAAGCGGGTCCATATTCTATTGGAAATACAGAGTTGAATGGTCTGGTTTACCAAGAAACGCTAGAAAAGGAAACAATTGAGGTGGAAAAATATGAGAACATGCTAAATATTAGATTTTCTGATTACCAAGTTAAAATAGGATTAGATCCTTGGAGTTTTTCGGTAATTAAAGAAGGCAAGATCATTATACAGGAGTTACCTGACGATACAGAAATAGGAGGGAAGTACATTACTTATCCCCTCGGATATTTTGATGAAAATCAAGCCGTTCTTAAATGTACTTATGCCCTTGAATATCACGTTCAGGAATGTGTATATGGATTTGGCGAAAAATTTGATTCCTTAGAAAAAAGTGGGC
The DNA here is from genome assembly GCA_040774925.1 of Atribacterota bacterium. Classification (GTDB taxonomy): domain Bacteria; phylum Atribacterota; class Phoenicimicrobiia; order Phoenicimicrobiales; family Stramentimicrobiaceae; genus Stramentimicrobium. The sequence continues at coordinate 4,117 of JAXGTM010000177.1, forward strand.
AAACTATCAGGATTTGGAATCAGGATGCCCGGACTGTTTGTACCGAGAAAGCCTACAAAAATGTTCCTTTTTTTATGAGTACAAGGGGATACGGATTCTTGTTGGCTAATTCACAACCCTCTATTTTCCATATTGCTTCGAAATCTACCCGCTCAATTGGAGTTGAAATTGAAAAT
>JAXGTM010000178.1:0-4266 GCA_040774925.1 Atribacterota bacterium
AAAACCGTATAAAATGAAACATGGGTATCTCAGGAGGTATTTCTCCGGTTTTAGTCCATTCTTGCTGTTCCATCGCACAATCCTTACAAAAACATAAAGGACAGGCATTTCTGCATCCATAACACTTGATGCATTTACTAAATTGATACTGCCAAAAAGATAATCTTTCTGATAATTTTTTATTTAACAACTCTTTATTTTTTTTATCTTCAATAACTCCATCCACTTTTGTACCTATATCAAGATGAACAGGATAAGGTTTGGGACAATTGCATGCTATTGCATCCTCTTTATTACAAGCTACTCCTATTAATTCTATATTATCAAGCTTTATTTGTTTTCTTTTAGATAGCTCAATTAAAATCCTTTCGTCACATCCTCTTACCACCATCCCGATTTTAGCTTCCGGGTATTTTTCTTCTATCAATCTTATAATATTTTTTTTACTTGGTCGGCAAATATTTAACAGTGGTTCCTTTGCTGAAATTACCAAATCTTTCAGTTCATCCTCTTTGTTAAAAACAGAGGGTACTACTTTATTATTATGCTTTTTTAAACCGTAAATTATCTCAACTTTTCCGCTTTGAAAATATTCTCTGGCCAGTTTTTGTACTTTTTTAATCATAATTATTTCTTCCTGCTTAATGGATTAGGCCCTATTTCTTTAATTTCTGCAACAAAATCATTGATTACCTTGGCAAACTTTTGCCCCTCCGCTGCAGAAACCCATTCTAATCTTACTCTACGTGGATCAAGCCCTAAATAACCGAGCATTCTTTTAACAACAGCAACTCTCTTTTTCGCTCTATGATTACCATCCTGATAATGACAATCACCAATATGACATCCTCCAATAAAAACTCCATCTATTCCATTTTGAAAAGCCTTCATAATATAGAGAGGGTCTATTGTGCCTGAGCACATTACTCTTATTATTCTAATATTTGTAGAATACTGGTTTCTGTTTATTCCTGCCAGATCTGCGCCTGCATAGGCACACCAATTACAGCAAAATCCAAGAATCTTGGGTTCAAACATTTTTTACACCTCTGCTAATATATCTATCATTGATAATATTTGTTTCTTTCTAAAACCTTTTAACTCAAGTGCACCAGCAGGACAAGTAGCACAACAAGTACCACAACCTTTACATAAAGCAGGATTCACCTTGGCGACATTATCAATTTCATCTATCTCAATAGCTCCATAAGGACATACTACGGTACAAAGACCACAACCGGCACAAATCTCGTCATTCACCGAAGCAACAATACCACTGGTAGTGATTGATTCCTTACTTAAAATCTGAGCTGCTCTTGATGCAGCTGCCTTAGCTTGAGCAATACTTTCTTCTATATTCTTTGGTGAATGTGCCAGTCCACAAACAAAAATGCCTTCTGTAGAAAAATCAACCGGCCGAAGTTTCACATGGGCTTCTAAGAAAAACCCGTCACTATTGATAGGCACCTTTAGCATTTGAGCTATCTTGTGATTGTCATCAGGTGCTACAATTCCTGAACTCAAGGCTATTATATCTGCTTTTATATTTATTTTAGACTGCAACATAGCATTCCAAATAGATACCTCTAATTTCTTTCTTCTATTACTGTCAGTTACTTCCTTGACCTCAGGTCTTTTATCTTCTTCATATCTAATAAAGATTACTCCCATTTTACGGGATTTAGTATAATACTCTTCAATTAATCCATAAGTTCTGATATCTCTGTATAAAACATAAATATTAGCATCGGGATATTTTTCCTTAATTTTTAAAGTGTTTTGGATTGCCTGTTGACAACACACCCTACTGCAATATGGATGTTGTTCATCCCTGGAACCAACACATTGTATCATCACAATTGTCTTATTATTTAACTCAATATCATTCTTTTTGAGCCTTTGTGATAGCTGTAACTGAGTCAGCACATTCTTATTTTTGGAATACAGGTAGTCTTTACCAAGGTATTCCTTTGCTCCGGTTGCTACAATGATAATGCCATGTTCGACTTTTATTTCCTCAATCTTTTTTTCTTTCTTTTGTTGAATTATTGTAGTAAAATTACCCACAAAACCATCAACTTTATTCACCATGCTATCAGTAAATAACTGGATATTTGAATTATTACTAACTTCATATTTGATCGCATTAAAGTATTCTTCTAAATCATTTCCATCAGGATCAAAACTTAGATTATTTAAGTTGCCACCTAAAGTATGTTCCTTTTCTATTAAATAAACTTTGTATCCTTGCCTGGCTAAAGACAGTGCTGCCTCCATACCGGCTATACCACCACCAATAACCAGACCCTGATGGTTTACATTTAGGGAAATTTCTTGTAAGGGTTCTAGCCTATTTGCCTTTGCAACACCCATTCTGACCAAATCCTTAGCTTTATCAGTAGCTTTTCCCGGTTCCCTGCTATGTACCCAGGAACATTGATCCCTGATATTAACCATCTCAAATAAGTATTTGTTTAATCCTGCTTCTTTTAATGTCTGTTGAAATAAAGCTTCATGGGTACGGGGGGAACAGGATGCAACAATCACTCTATTAAGGCCATATTTTTTAATTTTCTGCTTAATTACTTCCTGAGTGTCCTGGGAGCAGGAGTACATATTGTCCATAGCAAAAACTACATTTTTTAAATCTCTTGCATACTCAGTAACCTTAGGCACATCTACAATTCCGCCTATGTTTATTCCACAATGACATACAAATACCCCTATTCGTGGTTTTGTATTAATTAAATCATTATTATCATCAATTCCAATTTTACTAATTTCATGATTGCTATTCTCAGGTGCAGATAGGATTTCTGCCACCTCTGCAGCTGCTCCACTCGCCTGGACAACCGTTTCGGGGATATCCTTAGGGCCCTGGAAAGTTCCGCATACAAAAATTCCTTCCCGGGAGGTTTTTAAGGGTTTGTCAAAAACTGTCCTGCAAAAACCATTCTTATTTAATTTAATACCTGTCTTGCGGAATAAATTTTTAAATTCTGGAGAAGGTGTCAGACCAACTGATAGAACTACCATATCAAATACTTCTTTTTTTGTCTCACCTTCCGGAGTATCATAATTTAGCAATAAATCTTTCTCTCTTCCAACTTCTTCAACTCCAGAAGGAATGCTCCTGATATAATTAATGTTCAGTTCATTTTTTGCCTTCTCATAATACCGTTCAAAATCTTTTCCGTAAGCTCTCATATCCATAAAAAAGATACTTATTTCAATATCGGGATTATGTTCTTTTATTATATTTGCTTCTTTTGTTGCATACATACAACAAACAGATGAACAATATTCTTTTCCACAACTTGAATCACGGGAACCCACACATTGAATAAAGGCAATTTTACGGGGGTGCTTCTTATCTGACAATCTGACTACTTCTCCGGAGGTGGGGCCTGATGCACTTAAAATCCTTTCCATTTCCATACTGGTAATAACATTGGGAAATTTTCCATAACCATATTCATTTTTTTCTCCAGCATTAAAAAGTTTCGTTCCTGTAGCAAAAATAATTGCACCTGTATTTAGAGTTATTTCCTCATCTATTTGTGTAAAATCAATTGCCTTGGCTGTACAGATTTTTTCACATGCTCTGCATTTATTTTTGGTAAGATACAGGCAGTGTTCAGGATTTATTAATGCAGCTAATGGTACTGCCTGTGGATAGGGAATATATATATTTTTTGTTTTGCAAAGATTCTGATTGTACTCATCCTCTATTTTAACAGGACAAACCTGGGAACATGCTCCACAACCTGTACATTTATCCAAATCAACATATCTGGCTTTTTTAAATATCCTTACTTTAAAATCACCTGCTTCTCCTGTAATTTCCATAACATTCGTAGAAGTGAGGACATTAATATTTGGGTGTCTGGCTACCGATACCAGGCGTGGTGCTAAAATACACATCGAACAATCATTAGTAGGAAATGTTTTATCCAGTTTAGCCATATCACCGCCTAAGCTGGGACTTTTCTCTATCAGATCTACATGATATCCCATTTCAGCAGAATCCAATGCTGCTTGTATTCCCGCTACTCCGCCTCCTATTATTAAAACACGATTATTTTGAAGCTTTCCCACTCTAATTTGTCCTCCGTATTAATCATTCTGGTTATTTTTATTTCTTAATTTGCTTTTAGAAAATCTTTTTTTAATCATTTGGATAAGGTTGTCTGCAAATTTTTTTTCTCCCAGTTTTTCATATATATGGATAATATCTTCTATATTTTTAACAATTAGACTTTCCTC
>JAXGTM010000179.1:0-4258 GCA_040774925.1 Atribacterota bacterium
AATTAGCTAATTGATTAATTGGCTTCATAACTTTCTAATGCCTCACAAATACTTTGATTACTTGATTTTATATTATAGTGAAGTCTTAAATATTTTATTAACCCGTTGATCTGTTTTCCTAAATTATTAAGTTGTTCATAGATTTTTGTAAACTTATCTTTGGTAATAAAATCTAAATCTAATGCAACAAACAAATCACTTTGAACTTCAGCAATTGAGCCTCTGGATATTATTAAGAACCTTATAAATTCTTTATTTGAATCACGGGCAAAACCTTCTGCAATATTTGACATTATGGAAACCGATGCTCTGGTAATCTGAGAGGTTAAGCCATAACTTTCTGTTTTAGGAAAATAATCAACTGCATGATAAATATCTGTTACTATTTTCCTTGAATCTTTCCAAACTTTCAATTCCTCAAACGACTTGATTGTTGCCATAAAGACCTTTTAATTAGTTAATTAGTTAGTTGATTAATTAGCTAATTGGTTAATTTATTAATTAGTTAATTAGACAATTAGTTAATTAGTTAATTAGCTAATTAGTTAATTGATTATGATATACTCCTGCCAATTCCAGTATATTGAAATCCTGCTTTTTTAACCTTTTCAGGCTCATAAAGGTTTCTCATATCTATAAGAATAGGATTTTTGAGCAGCTTTTTAATCCTTGATAGGTTCAGATTGCGGAATTGATTCCATTCGGTAAGTATTACCATAGCATCGCTACCTTCTGCTGTTTCATATTCATTTGAACAGTAAATCAATTCTGGAAATATCTTTTTAGTATTTTCCATTGCCATTGGATCAAAGCACTTTACAATCGAACCTTTTTCAAGCAATATTTTTATAATTTCAAGAGCAGGAGATTCTCTGATATCATCAGTATTCTGTTTGAATGCCAGACCCAAGACAGCTATTGTCTTACCAGAAATATCTTCCAGCATATTCTCAATCTTTTCAACTGTTATTTTACGCTGGCGATGGTTTACATCAAGAACAGCTTTGGTTAATTTAAAATCATATTCATGACTTTCTGCAAGAGAATCTAAAGCTCTGACATCTTTAGGGAAACAAGAGCCTCCAAAACCCGGTCCAGGGTGCAGAAACTTAGGGCTAATTCTCCCATCCATACCCATAGCTTTTGCAATTTCATGTACATCTGCTCCCACTCTGTCACAGAGGTTAGCTATTTCATTAATAAATGTTATCTTTGTTGCAAGGAACGCATTACAGGCATATTTTATCATTTCTGCTGTTTCTAATGTAGTAAATACAAAAGGAGCATTTAACAAATAGAGCGGTCGATAGATTTCTTGCATAATTTTTTTAGACTTTTCTGATTCATATCCAATAACTATTTTATCGGGATGTGTAAAATCATAAACAGCTGTACCTTCACGCAGAAATTCAGGGTTTGACACGATATCGAAGGGGCTGGAGTTTTCTTTACATTCATTAATGAACTGCTTTATTTTACGGGCAGTTCCTACCGGTACTGTACATTTATTTACAATGACTTTATAATCATCGATATTTTGAGCAATTTCCTGTGCAGCATCTTCTACCTGGCTCAGGTCAGCTGAACCATCATCATTAGATGGAGTACCCACGGCAATAAATATCACCTCAGACTGCCTTACTGCCTCTCCAAGATTAGTGGTAAAACTTAAACGTCCAGCTTCAACATTTTTTTTAACTAAATCCTCTAAACCCTGTTCATAAATTGGAATTTTGCCTGATTCAAGCTGTTTAATTTTTCCCATATCTTTATCAACACAAATTACCTGTAAGCCAAAATCAGAAAGGCAAGTGCCTGTCACCAGGCCAACATATCCTGTGCCTATAATAGCAATACGCATTTTGTACCTCCAATTTTATAACCGATTAGTTTATCAGTCTGACATTTTGTCATTTAACCGGTTAATTAGTAATTGACTAAATTTTGTAGAATAGCAATTTTTAATTTTAAAATTATTCAAATATTTTTAATATTGAATTTAGTCCTATATTTTAAGTTTATAATTAATCAAAATTCTCTCTAGAAAATTATTGAAGAAACAGCTTTATCTTTCCCTTGAATCTATATCTCTTAGTCAAAGTTAAAAATATTACTCTTCTTCATTTTTCTACTTATTATACAGTCGCTTAACATATTCTTTAAAATGGAGCAACAAGGGATATTACAGGCAGGAAAAATCAGCTGAAAAATTGAAAATAATATTTAGAAAAGTACCTGATTGGAAACCAGCTACAAAAAAATATCAGGTCATTACATTTTCAAAATATTTTAAAGTCAAGCATTATTCTTCTTCAAAGACAGTCCTACATAACATTTTTCTGCATTATTGATATGAATAAATATTAACAAATATCATATTTATTTTAAAAATGATATTTGTTAATAATGCTTTTAGCCAGACTACAGTAAATATTGTAATTTGTATATTTAATATAGTAACAGAGATTGTAATACTTCTTTTGTTAACTTATCTTGAACAAATACTACAGCATAATAACGGTCAAGTTCTTCATCATCAATTCCCGCTAAATCCAGGTGGGACACAAAACTAAATTTTTTCTCATCCAGTGGGGACAGCTGACAAATATCCTGTTCATCAAAATAGTCTTTTACCAGATAATAAAATTCACTATCATCACCCTCATAATAAACTAATCCACCAATCATTAAATTTCGGAGTAATGAGTGACTGCAGTTAATAATGCTCCCTTGGACAATGAGTTTTCCACTGCAAATTTCCATGATAGATTCAATTTCAATTGGTGAAAGTGTGTCTAAATGTTTATCTATAATTTCTTGATATGCCGCAATATTTTTATCAATATCTCCGGAATCACAACTCAATCCCTGTACTCTTTCAGTTAATCCATTAAAAAAGGCATCCGGTGTACCTTTAACCCCGCTACCAGTATACCAGGCATAGCGGTCATTAGTCTGAGGGATATCATAGCCATCATTCCAGATATGTGCTTCCACCAAAATGACCCTGCCAGGGTCATAGCTCCAGGCAAGGTCTTCTAAACAAAAAGCAGCTTTCGGGCAGGTTGTGCAGTCATTATTAATAAAAAGTTCTATTAATAGATTGCTGGGTACTCCTGCATTTAGGTTGCTCTGATTACCTGCTGTAGAATCAATATTACTTTGTCCTTGAGCAAAATTTAATGCTATTGCAAAGTTTATACTGATTATTATTAGGACAACATTTAGAATAATTTTAATCTTTTTCATATCAAATATATAACATAAAATAATGTTATTCTCAACATCTAATGAATTTTTCATAGTCTTTTTATTATTAATATTGCCTCATTATTGTTATTACTATTAATTTTAATTTTTAGTTCAATTCAGTTTATTTGTTTTCAGGAAAAATAAATTTTAGTTAACTGTTTTTTTAAATAGTGAAAATAATTCTGAAAAACGCTGTCAGCGGAACCGTCCCCATGACACTATCAACGTAACTTACCAGATAATACTATGGAAGTTATTTAACTGTTACGGTAGCTTTGCCCCATTCGTCTTTATAATTAACATTTATAATGTACCTTCCCTCTTTTTTGGGAGTAAAAGTTGTTTTCTGCGAACCTTTTGTAGGGGAAATATTCCACACAATTCCGCAAGAACTGCATTCATACATCACAACCCATTTTATCTGAGAAATATTCATAGCAACAAGCTTGTTGTCAGAATTATATGCCTTTACTTCAAAAACCTGTGGTTGATTAATCTTTAATTCCAGTTTAGCAGGAACAATTCTAATATATCGCATTTCAGTATTAATATGGTCATATTTATCATCAACAGTATCACCAGGAATAATACTGTTGCAGCCAGTTAGTAATATACAGATAGCTGTCAAAATAATTATCATGTAAAGTAAATTAATCTTCTCTTTTTTCATATATTTGTATTTTGTCCTCTTTCTATTTTTAAAGATAAATAAATTTTAAAGTAACTCAATCATTATTCAAAAGAGATGGTACCTTAAGTATATTAAGTATTGCTTTCAAAGGATGCTAGAAAGATAACTTTTCTAGCATCCTGCCAAAGGTTTTTATAATAAGAGAAATAATCTGTATCTCCAGGTTTATATAAGTAATATAGTTTTTGTTTTTGGAAAACCTGTCAGCGGAACCGTCCCCATGACAGGTTTAATCGATAAAAAGAGATTGTCTGATTGTCTTTTTAGCATCACTGAAAGATTGAACAAATATTACTCCATCATTTTTAGAACCCC
>JAXGTM010000180.1:0-4246 GCA_040774925.1 Atribacterota bacterium
ATATTTTACAATCGAAGAAATGGAACATTCGGCAGTTGCCGAAGCAAAAGGGATAACGAATAAAATCCCGCCGAAATTCATTAAGAATTATGTTGAGTTAATCGATAAGGTCCTTGACCCTATCCGAGCGCAATATACAATGCCTATTTATGTAAATTCGGGATATAGGTGCAAGGAGTTAAACGAAGCTGTCGGGGGTGTTGAAACATCACAGCATACGTGTATAAATGATTCGGCAGCGGCTGATATTACGACAAATAAAGGAAGGGATGCAAATAAGGTGTTATTTCATGTGATTAAAAACCTTATGCAGACAGGACAAATAAAAGTAGACCAGCTGATAAACGAAAATAATTTTATGTGGATTCATATTTCATATAAAATTTACGGTAAAAATCGTAATCAAATTTTAGCATTATGAAAAAGAATATTGCCATTGCAGTTTTATCCGTTGCGTTGATTATAATTTGCGCCGTTCTATTTAAGGAATGCAGCAAAGAGTGTCCTAATATTCCTGATAACAGTTCGTCGGATACGGTATGGGTGGATCTTCCTCCGGAGATAATTCATGACACCGTTGACAATCCCGTCCCGTATAAGGTGGTAGAACATCATTATGAAACGGGAAATATAGACACCTCAGCCATATTGTCTGATTATGTCAATGAGAAGCGTTATAACATGGATTTTTCGGACACTTCGTATAAAATGGATGTAAATATATCCTTAGAAAAAAACGTCCTAAAATCGTTTGATTACAGCCTTAGAATTGAACAAAGGCAAAAGGAAATCAAGACAACCATTGTCAAGAAGGAAATTTTCAGTTTTGCGTTGGGTGGTGGATTTGGGTATAGAATGGGAACAAAGATGCCAATTGCAGAATTAGGATTGCAACTGTCATTTAAGAATAATATTTTCGGAGCTAATTATGAACTATTCGATAAAGGAATAAAATTAGATTATAAATATAAGATTGCGACTATAACAAAATAACGACTTTTTTACATTTTGATTTTGTTTAATTACTTATTAATTGCATGGGCTTGAAATATAGTCCATGTTTTTTTATATACAAAAAGAGAGAAGTTTCCTCCTCTCTCAAATATAAAACAGTATTAACTACAATTATTCAACTAAATCTTCTAGTCGGCTATGAATATTCGTTAGAAGCGTATTTGTTGCTAATAATTCTAACATATCAAGCTCTAATTTTCCTACAAAATTTGACTCAGAGCAAGGAGTCCCATCTCTTGGTGATTTCACCTCAGGAGGATTTGGATGTATTTTGTTCACTAAAGATTCAATTTCTTTTGACAATTGATAATTTGCAATTGAAACTTGTCTTATCCTTCCTTCTAAATTGTTTAGAATTGCTTCTTTTTTAACTGTATCTTCCATGATATTATATTTTTTAAATTATGACTACTCTACGGCTTCGGCTTTCCGTTTTTTTATTTCGATAATCCTAACAAAATATTGACTTTATTTTATTGGTAAATCTTTTAGGACAATTATTCGGTCTATTATTATTTCGATAATCCTCAGGGTCTAAAATTTCATCATTGTTGTTTATTTTCATTTTATCACAATAGTTATATTCCATTGTTCTCGAAAAATGTCTGCAATTATAACAATATCTTTTGCTCATAATATTTATATTTCAATTTTAATTTCTTCAAAACGGGTATATTTATTTTCTTTTATATAAGATTTAACCTCTCTTTCTCTGATTTTTACACTTTTAATAAATCCTCTATAAACCTCAATATTTGCATCGTATAAGGAAAACCTATTTTCTGTATAGCTTCTACAAATAATAGACCTTCCAAAATTACTCATTATTTTGTCAACTAAAAGAGGAGAAATGTCTATATCTCTTTCCTTTTTTTTATCATAAAAAGTTACATAATTTTCGGTTTCTTCTTTAAGTGTAAACCGTTCTGTATATTCTTTTTCTGTTATCAATAACACATCAAATAAACCCGTATATTTCATTTCAGAAATATCATCTGGTTTATTATAAAATAACTTTTCGGCATTATAATGATACTTATATCCATTTGCTTTGAATAACAATTCATTTAAGGTTATTGCCAACCTTTCGCACTCTTCTAATCTTTGTAGTAATTCTACTTCAAGACTTGTTAAATTATACATAATATTTCTTCGGTTAACCTAACCACCGAAATGTTTATTTTTTTTAATTTAATTTTCTATTTAGTTTATTGTGTGCATTAAAACGCACGATAACGCTTCATAAACGCTATTAAAACAGCGGTTATTATGATGTTAGCACCAATTTTAGCGACCCTTTTCATCACGTTTAGCGGTGAAGCGAACATCGCCATCTAAATAACTGATAGCGTTCCAAAGGTCTTCTAAAACAATAGTGCCTAATGGTAACAAATTCCCCTTACCATCTTTTAATCCTGAAAGATAGATGGCTAATGATTTCAGCGATTCTGTGCCTACTTTTACTTTTTCTTGAACTGGTTGATTATCCATAATAAAAACTGGTGCTAACATTGGTTTTACGCAAGTGGGGAGTTAGCGTTTAACCCATCTTACGTGTTTTTAATATCTTTTATGTAATTTGATAAGTTTGTACTCGTAATCCGCCACTGGTCATACCCACAGCGTTATCACCAATACTACATCCACGTTCTAATAGGTTTTCCATAATTTTAATTTTTTTTATTTATTATTAAATATTTATTTTTCTTAATCTTAATCATTTTTTTTGTAAAAAATAAATCTACATACCATACGCTATTTACAACGTCTTTTGTTATACTGAATAATGCAGATATGTAACTATTTATTTGCATCCTTACAAATGAAATATTCCAAGATTTTTGCTTTGGAATTAAGGTTAATGAAAATAAATGAATATCCAATACAAATGATTTTTTAAAGAATGATTTTAGTTTTTGATAGTAAGTTGTTTTTGTTCCACAGCAATGTTTTGCTTTTTTGCCCGAACCGCAATGGCAAAGCTCATTCCTTTGTGTTTTGCTTGCTTGAATCGGTGCTTTAGATTTTGAATATATTCTTTTCATGATAATAATTTTGCAAATGTTTCTACATTACATTGAAATGTTGCGCTTGTATGACTTCCTTCTCCACCATAATATTGAGCAATAGTATTGCAATTTACATCTTTATTGTTGCTAAAAATGTGAAATTGAAACATTTTTCCGTCAAAATAACAATACGCTTTGGGTTGTGATAATCTTTCGAATAAATTCAAATTTATCCATGTATATTCATCTATATTTACACAAGTAAACTTGTACGCACAAAGATAAACGTCAAATTTATTTCTGGTTATTTTTTCTTTAAAGCAATCTTGAACGGCTTTTCTTGATTCGTTACAACGGTTAAAAATATCCTCGCATCCCTCTTGGATAAAAAGTGTTTCTATTGGGATAGGATATTTTTCAATAGATTTTAAAAGATATTGGTAAGCATCATCCTTATTTTTTATTAAAATATTTGCTACTGAGCTAAAATACATCGTTCTTCTACATAGACCTTTTTTTCTTCCATAAGTAAAAGAATCAAATTCTCCAGTCAGTTTAATTATTTCTGGCATACTATTTACATCTTCCTCATCAAAATGTAATTTGTTTTGTTCTGTCATAAAATAAAGCCATGCAAGTTCACATGTAGAAAAAATTGGATTTCTCACTCCTTTAATATCTTGGTTATTTTCTTTTATGGCTTTATAGCTGTTGTCTATCCATATAAAATTATCTTTTAATTTTTCGTACAACATATCCATTTCTTCTTTTTGATAGAATACGCCTACCATAACAACCATGTTGTATTCTGATAAATCAGGTATGGGTTGACCATAATTGTATTCAATAAAATACAAAGTGTCATGAAGAATATCACATTTTTTAGTTTCAACCCAATGTTTAACTATGGCTGCACTCATTCGTCCATTTAAATTTTCTGCAAAATAAATTACTGCTGTTTTCATATTTATTTTTTTTAATTATTTAACTTATTCAATCTTTTATATCTCAAGCAATATCCTTCTTTTAAATTCATTATTGGAGCATTTTTATTCCCTTCCTCATCAACGCAAAAACCTTCTATTTTAATAAATGTTTCTCCGACTTCAATCCTACTTGCTTCTTTTTTAGCGTACATACATGTTTTACAACGGTCATTCGTATTCTTTTTAACGGATTCGTTTATTATATCTTGATTTTCATTTATCAAGTTTACCCAATAA
>JAXGTM010000181.1:0-4213 GCA_040774925.1 Atribacterota bacterium
CTGGGTTTAAGTACGATACAACATTAGGCTATCCTGACATGGTTGGCTTCAGGAATGGTATGTGTCATCCCTTCAGACCTTTTAACCTCAATAATGAATCAGAAATTAATATTCTTGAGATTCCGCTGGTTGTTATGGATTGCACACTCTTCGGCTCGGTAGGATCTTATGATGAAGCGTGGGTGATGACAAAGCAGTTGATTGAAAAAATAGCATCCATCCACGGCATTTTAACTCTGAATTGGCATTCGCATAGTTTTTGCTGCCATTTTAGGTGTTCATGGGCTCGTTTCTACGAAAAAATACTCCATTATTGCATTAAAAAGAATGCTTGGATGACAAGCGGTAGTGAGATCTGCAGGTGGTGGCAATATTATGACAGTTGAACTAATCGAAAGTAGAGAACTTTGGGATAAGTTTGTCGATGAAAGCCCTCATGGGAGGGTATTTCATAAATGGGATTTTTTAAAAATTGTAGAAAAATATAGTGGATATATTTTATTACCCTGTGGTATTTTTCGCGGTTCGATTCTGATTGGAATATTTCCATTATTTTTTCAAAATAAAATAATATTCAAAACAGTTTTTTCTCCACCACCACAGTCTGCAATTCCTTATCTCGGTTTTTTACTAATTTCAGAGTATGATGGATTAAAACAGGATAAAAAAGAAACGTACCTAAATCAGATAATTGATGAAATCTCTACTTATATCTATTCACTATCTCCAAATTTTGTTTCTATATCTATTCCTTCAGATTTTTTAGATGTTAGACCATTTAAATGGAATAAATTCGAGGTGACTCCCAATTATAACTATGTTATACATCTAAACGAAGATTTAGAATCAATATGGAATGGATTTAAGAAGAATTTAAGAAAACAACTTTCTAGCCCTGAAATTAAAAATCTTCAATTAATCCCGAGTGGAAATTTATCACCTTTTTACAATTCAATAACAAAAAGATATGAAGAACAGGGATTAGTTTGTCCGATTTATAATTTAGACTATCTTGAATCTCTGTTAAAATTATACCCTAATCATCTCCGCATTTACTACTTATATTATAATAATGACTATTTAGGTTCAGTAATTACCCAAGAGTACAAACAATACATACTATGGATGGGTAATGCTAAAAATGGTGATAAAATATTCTCGAATGAATATATTATCTGGCACTTGATTCAAAAGGCAAAAAATGAAGGTTATTCAAAATTTGAGATTCCGGGGGCGAATAAAAGAAATTTGAATCAATTTAAATCTAAATTTAATCCCTCTTTGGAAATATGTTTTAATATTTCAAAAAGAGACACTATTGGAAAAATTGGGGAGTATGGATATCGTTATTTATTCAAAAGGAAATATTAATGAGATATAATTTATTATCTAGGATTTCCCTTTTTAAACAAAAAAAAATTTGTACTGTTAATTTATTTGTTTACATTTTGGAACAAAAATCTAAGCTTCCCCCCTTATTCCCAAAAATACCAATACGATATATAAGAATCACAAATCCAGATAAATTGTTGGAGTTTTCAACGGATCAAAAAATAAAAAATGAAATTTTCAAATTTAATTACCTTCTTAATAATGGAGCGGAGGTATATCTTGCTTTAGCTTCAAATGATATAGCTGGATTTTATTGGGTAACAAATTTATCAAAATTTAAAGTCTATTTATTTAATAATCATTCAATATTCGCTGGTAACGATAATTATTTTATATTTTATTGCAGAACGTTCCCTAAGTATAGAAATAAAAGAATATTTTCGTATATACTAACTGAGATATGCCAAAATATTTTGAATTATCAAGCAAGAATATTCATCACAACAAGTCCAAATAATTATGCCTCACAGAAGGGGATTGAAAAGGCAGGATTTAAAAATATAGGCTTATTAAAATATTTTGAAATATTTGGAATCCGTAAAAAAAAATTTCTCACAATTGAATATAAATATTAATTCAAAGAATTATATTTAGTCTACAATGAGAGATCAATTTAAAGATAAAAACCTCTTAGTTTTAATTAACACCTATAGATATGGTCTTAAAGAATTGATTAACCATATTTCCAACTATTTTGGTCAGGTTATAATATTTGTCAGAATTAATCCATTAGCTGAGATTACAAATTATATTTCAATTCCAAGAGCAAATGCTTTTCGAAGAGATATGCTAATTGAATTAACAAATATTCCTGAAAATGTTACGATATTTCCTGTAAATGTTTTTTATTTACCGATAAATTGGTATTATAAAAGACTTGGTAATCTTCATTTTAAAAAGACGATGAAAATTTTAAAAAAAAATAATCTGAAAATTGATTTAATCCATGCACATTTTACTTGGACAAATGGATACGTTGGATCAAAATTAAAAAAATATCTCAATGTTCCATTTATTTTAACTGTTCACGAAAATAGCAATTGGTTTTTTGAAGAATATTATTCAAATAATGAGCAAATCTATAGTGCTTGGCGAGAGGCTGATTTGCTAATTCGGGTTAATAAACATGATATTCCATTATTAGAAAAATATAACCCTAACACAATATTTATTCCAAATGGATACGATCCCATGGTTTTTTTTCCAATTGATAAAAATGTAGCCAAATTAAAATTGCATATTTTTGATGATAAGATAATTTTATTCACACTTGGGAATTTAATTGAACAAAAAGGACATGTCTATTTAATAGATGCCATGGAACATATCTGTAAAACGCGAAATGACATTATCTTGTTTATTGCTGGAGAAGGTAAGTTAAGATCTTCCCTTGAGAAACAAATAAAAAATAAAAAACTTGAGCACTTTGTGAAAATCCTTGGATATGTCTCATCTGACGAAATCAATTATTGGATGAATGTTTGTGACTTTTTTGTTCTTCCAAGTATCAGTGAAAGTTTTGGCATAGTCCAATTAGAAGCAATGGCTTGTGGGAAGCCGATTATCGCAACAAGAAATGGGGGTAGTGAGGGTGTAATAGTATCTGATGAGTATGGATTTTTAGTCAAACCTGCTGACTCTACAGATCTTGCTGAAAAAATCCTGTTAGCGCTGAAGCGGGAATGGAGACAAGAGGCGATCCTGGCATACGCGAGGAGCTTTACTTGGGAAAATATTGCCAAGAAATTAGTGGATGCATATGAATAATTTTTAGAATCCTATTAGGATAAAGATAAAACCCCCCCAAAAAAAACCGTATCGCAGAACAACTAGCAGATAATAAGAAAATTACACATTATCCCATCTGGAGCTCCTTTGAATGGTTCTAAAAATTTTCAACGAGAAAAAGGTCTGTTGGTCCTTTTTTTTTATCTTTGGATCTATTATTTTAATTTATTATTATTTAAAGGAGCCAAATATTGAACGTTTTGAGGGCATATTTGTAGGCTACATTGAGATGTATTTAAACAACCATATTCAACTGGACCATTTTCAATTAATACCACTGTTTGAATCTAATATTCCTGTGGATCAATCATTGCCTTTACGTGTTCAAAATATTGTCGAAAGTGAATCCTACTATCCATCTTTAGCATCTTTATTTCTAATTATTCAGTATATTTCTGGAATGTCGCCTCAATTGTTAGTTATATTACCTCTTGGACTGATATTCATACCTCTTGTATATATTAGCATTATTGGAGCATTTAATTTTTCAAAAAACGGCAGATACATTTCTTTTCTCACAATAATATTATTCATTATATTTTTAAGTATAACTCGATATTATGGCTCTTTCTATGTTGCACCGCCCGCTATGATGTTGTTTTTAACAATATTTTTATGTATCAAGAAATATTTCGAAGATTCCCTTATAGGAAAGCGCTATTCTATCATTATTATAATCTGTATTCTTAGTCTTTGTCATTATTGGCACAGTCCCACAATGTTGACTTTTTATTTTGTTGTCTCGCTTTTTTTAGTCATAGGAACATTTTGCATACTATCAAAAAATATTAAGAAATATAATATCACATTTGACAATAATTTTACATTTCGAAGGTCGGTCTATCTACTCGTCGCAACTGTAGTGGTAATATTAACATTTTTTCACCTTTGGCAATCTCAATATCTTAGCCTTTTTATTAATTCTCCTGATATCGATCTCTTATCGTTATTTTCTCAAAAATTATTTGGAAAAAACCCCTTTCCAGTGCCCTATGCATTTAATTATAAGGATTTGATGCTCGGTCAAATATAC
>JAXGTM010000182.1:0-4147 GCA_040774925.1 Atribacterota bacterium
ATACTCTTCCAGAATAGGCTTCCACCTTTTGATGATTACTATCTGGTTGTTCTTCATAGTTAAGTGCCTCCTCTATGGAAGAATAAAAAATTATAGCAGAAAAGTTACTTAATTTGTGAGCATGAACAACATTCCCTTAATTCCAACTTTTTTAACAGCCCTTGTTAAAAAAACTCTATTTTAGATATGAATGAAAGTTTGATTATTTAAATTAACTAAAAATTATTAAAAATAAACGAGGAGAATATAGCAAACAATGGCAGTTATCATTGCTTTTGGGGTTCAACCTTGTCAGGTTGAAGCAGGTATGGGTGGTTCTATATTAAAATTGACCGAATCTGCTCATCAGTTCACAATAATTGATATGACCAATGGAAAATCTTCAGAAAACCATCCATCTGATTTTCTAAAAAAAGAGGCTATAAAAGCCAGTCGTATACTTGGGATAGATGAAAGAATTACTTTAGATTACCAGTATTCAGAACTAGAAAATAGAAGAGATATCAGGAATGAAATTTCTGAGATTTATCACAATATTTCTCCTGATGTAATATTTGTACCCTATCCTGTTGATGAAAACCCTGAAATAATAACAATTGCTAAAATATGTAATGATTCTTTAGTAAACCTGAGACAGCGTGAGTCTATTTTTTTAAAAACTAAAATTTTTTATTATTTTGCTTCACCGGTAAATTATTTTGAAAAACCTTCCTTTATCATAGATATAAGTAAAGAAATTGAGATGAAGGTAGAAGCTTTGAAATGTTATGAATCACAGTTTGGTAAAAATATTCAAATCAACACACAATTTGATAATATTCTAAATCTCAACCGCTATTATGGTATGCTAATCGGGAAAAAATTTGGAGAATCTTTTATCACCAAAGAAACTATAGAAATGAAGAACATTGAATTTATTATTTAAATTAAATTTATTAAAAGCACGATCATTATTGTATAATTCTATTTAATAATATAGAAAATACAACCATGCCCAAAAGAGCAAACGGATAGACTGCACCATATCCTGAGGCAGGATCATCACAGCCAACCGCGTCGATCGCTGATCCCAGTCCAGGAGTAGATGTCATTCCTCCACAAATTGCACCAGATAACATGATCCAGTTTATTTTAAAAATGTATCTTCCTACAAAAAATCCAATCAACATAGAAATAGAACCAATAAATAATGATGAAAACACCAGGAATAACCCTGGTCCTGAAAGGGATTCTATTACACCGTAACCGGAATTCAGACCAATTACAGCAAAGAAAAAAGCAAGAGACATTGTTCTAATAGTTCCTAATACCTTGCTATCCATTCTAAAACATAGCTTTCCAAGGTTTCTAATATGCCCCAAAATAAGTGCAGCAATTAGCACTCCACCAGTTGAACCGAGACTAACTTCACCCAATTCAAAGAGCGAAATTTTAAAGATACCCAGGAAATATCCTAGTAGACAAACTAAAGAAAAAGCACTCAGGTCAAAATATGACTCCTTCATTTTCTTATAATTATCTTTATTTTTCTTATAATTTTGTGTGTCTTCTTCTGAACCTAATTCTTCTATTAATAATTGTTTTTCTCTATTTGTATCTATTTTAAAAAGAATAGGGAAAATATTCATAGCAAATATTACGATTATAACCCCAAAAGGGTATCCCACCGCATAACCGGTGCTTATTGCATCCTCTGAGTTTTTCCTAAAGATTTTTCTTTGTTCTTCAGATAATGAAAGAGGAGAATTAGTATCGGAATTGTCCCTTAGACCTAAAATGGCTAAAATCTTTTGCCTTTCATATTCATTTAGTTGTGAAAATTTTTCTGTCAATTCTACTGAATGTATTCGAACTGATTCCAGGGCAGAGCCCAATCCTGGAGAACTAGTTAAGGCACCTGTGTACAATCCCGTATATAGGTATGAATTTTCCACTTTATAAAGTAAACTGAAACTATAAGTTACTGCAGCACCTGTAAAAGTTATCAAAAGACCTAATACAATAAATTTTAATCCATATTTTTTTATTACTCTGCCTACGTCCTTTGCAGCAAGCAAGCCCACTGAGGCAATGAATAATACGAGAAACAGATCAAAAAATTTCTTATCTACAATTTCTTTGCTAAGTATTTGTTGAGCAATACCATAAATTTTACTATCAGGACTAACAGTCTTAATGTATTTTATTATCAACCATCCTGTCACGATACCAACAAACATAGAACCAGATGTGCTGAAACTAAATTTCCCTAACTTTATATTACCAATTGCAACTCCTAAAAATACACAAAAGCTCATTAAAACAATGGGGTTAAATATTATTGTAAACAAAATTGTGTTCCTTCTTTCTTTTTACTTTCTAATTAGCTTAAATAAACTTTTTCCATATTTCATATTACCATTTTACTAGCCTGGCTGGCATATCAGGGTCAACTGCAAATTGTTTAATAATTTTCATCAAATATTCTCTTTCATTATTTTCTGGAAAAAGCACTACTCTGTTTAAAATTAAACGTAGAATCTCCCCTATTTTTCGCCCTTCAGGAATTCCGGCTTTTATCAGATCTGCCCCATTAATTGCTAGTTTTTTTAATGATACTGGTCTATCCTGTTTTACCTCATTTTCTAGTAATATTTCTTCTTTTGCAATTGTTTTCATTTCCATACTATTTTTTCCAGATAATAACATCGTTTTCTTTAATTGAAATAATTCTCTGGTATTATCCTTACCTAATTCCTGTATGTGGCGACGGATATCTATGTCAGAATCAAAACCCATTTCTTCCCATTTCCTGCTTAATAACACTTTGGTTTTATTAACCGTTTTCTTATCAAATTTTAGACTGCTTATGATTGATATAAAAAACAACTGCGTATTATAGTAAGAGGCAAAAGTTAATCTTCCCCACAAAGCAAGCTGAGAAGGTATACTTTCTTTAAAATTGTTTATTTTATGCAGAATTAAATAATCCTTATTTTCGTCTCTTTGATTATAAACCTTTTTAATTTTATCAACATTAAAGATTTGTTTCTCTAAACCATATTTTTTTAACAGCAATATGCCCTTTTTTGCATTAGAAGATTTTAAAATTAAGCATAATTCTTCTTTAATTCTCTCTGGACTAACCTTATTTATTAAAACATTGTTCCTTAAAATGCTATACTCTGTCGGTAAATCAATGAAAAAATTTAATTCGCTTGTGAATCTGACCGCTCTTATCATCCTCAAGGGGTCTTTCTGAAATGATCCATCCGGGTCAATACTTCTAATAACTTTACATTTAAGGTCTGTCAATCCATCAGACGAATCAAGGATTCCTTTGAAGTGATTCCACGCAATTGAATTGATAGTGAAATCCCTGCATAACAAATCTTCAACTAAAATTGAATATCTATCTCCTCTTTTTAAAAAAGATTTCTTTTTTTCACTTTTTTCATATCTAACTTCAGAAATATGGTATTTTTGATTTTTTATTATAAGCGTAACTGTCTGAAATTTTTTTCCTATATATACGGTTTTATATTCGTGAAAAATATTCTGTATTTGTCCCGGATCGGCATCAGTAACAATATCCCAGTCTTTTACTGTTTTTTTACAAAGTAAATCTCTTATACATCCACCAACTATAAATGCGAAAAAACCGGCTTTTTCTATCCTTTCCAGTATTGCTAAAACTAAATCTGGTATGTTTTCTATGCTAATTGCCGGGAAATCAGTAAATAATGAATCTATCATTTAATTCCCTTTAACCAATTTTTATTTTCACCATTATCATTTCTTTCCACATTTGTTATTCTATTGTTACTTTCAAAATAATACAAATACTATTTAATTAAACCTTGACATATTATTAATATATGGTATTATTGCTAGTAAGTAATTTTGTTAAGGGCAACATTTGTTATTATGAAAGAAATTTATGATATAATTTTTAAATTGAAAAACTTCTGTCACTGTAATGAAGATAAAATTAGTAAGAACTGTAAAATCAGTCAGGCCGAGATGAGAAGTATAAAAGCTTTGGAGAAAAATAAAGCCATTTCCTGTACCGATTTTTCTAGAAAAGTTAGACTGTCCCCTTCTCGCAGTAGTAGAATAATTGAAAACCTGGTTAAAAAGGGATTATTGATTCGTGAAACAAGTTGTG
>JAXGTM010000183.1:0-4140 GCA_040774925.1 Atribacterota bacterium
AGCCAATCCCAGATCAGAACATTTTGTTTTTCTGATATCATCTAATTCAAAAAATTCGACCATCTCATCCACTTTTCTAAGTACCTCATTTTCACCCAGCCGATTGTAAGCCCCTACTCTTATTGCATCTTCAACAGACATTTCACCAAAAGACCTGGTAGTTTGAAAAGTCCGAGACATGCCCAGTTTACAAATCTTATGAGGGGACATAGAAACTATATTGACACCTTTAAATACTACCTGTCCTTTATCAGGGGCTTCCAACCCGGTTACTAAATTGAAAAAAGTGGTTTTGCCAGCACCGTTTGGTCCAATAAGTCCCACAATCTCTCCCCTATGTATTTCCATTTTGACATTATTTACAGCAATTAGATTGCCAAAGCTCTTGGTAAGTTCTGAAGTTTTTAAAATTTGTTCAGGAGACATCTTTACTTTTCACCCCTCTTGTTTTGAATTTTTGGTAAACATCTTGGAAAATAGTTGCAATTCCTTTAGGTTTAAAGAGAACCACTATAATTAAAATAATAGCATATATTAACAGGTATAATCCTGAAAACTCCCCTCCCAGGCTGGCTCTAAGAAATTCTTGTGCTCCAACCAGTAAAAGGGCAGCTAGAAGGGGACCAAAAGTTATTCCCCTGCCTCCCACTATACCCAATATGGCTACCTTGGTGCTCTCCGGTCCATTAAAAAAGCTGGGATGGATATAGCCGTACATACTGGCATAAATACCACCGGTTATTCCTATCAAGAAGGAATAATAGAACAATGCCTTTAATTTGCTGACTCGATTATCAACCCCTAATACTTCTGTGGCAGTCTCATCCTCACCTATAGCTTTAAGATAGTAACCAAGCTTTGAATTAGTAATTTTCTTATTCACGAATAAAGCTATAATTAGCATGGTAAGCATTATATAGTAAAAAGGGGCATAAGTAACAAAACGCATATGTTGCCAGGAGCCGGAAAAATACGGTAGACACCTCTCTACCGGACCACCGACCTTTTCCCACATATTAAATGCAACTTTGAGTATCTCCACCAGGGCACTGGTAGTCAAAGCATACCAGACTCCTTTTATTCCAAAACGGAATAGGGGTATTCCAATTAAAAAGGCGAATCCGGATGCTGTTAATCCTCCTATAAACATACCTATCCAGGGGGTAAGGTTAAAACGAATGAATAAAGTGCCAGAAACGAAAGCACCTATTCCTAGATAGGCAAAAGCAGCAAAATCAAGTTGACCTGCCAATCCTCCTACTATATTCCAGGAGGTTGCCATAACTCCATATAATAGAACTGTTGTAACCAATAAAACCTGGTATTGATTGGCTCTAAGTACATAGGGTATACTTATAGCAATGATAAAGAGAGTCAATATCAAAAGTTTTTCTAAATTTATTTTTTTGAAAAAATTCATTCCTTCCTCCCGAATATTCCTTTTGGTTTAAACCAAAGAACCAGAATAAATATGAGATAAATTACCAGGGTTCTGGATCTTGGATCCCAAAAAGTCATAGCCAGTGATTCGCTTATCCCTACAATCAAGCCCGAAATTACCAATCCGGTAATAGACCCCAATCCAGCTAAGGCCAGAATACAAAAACTGAGCAATCCGAATCGTAAACCCATGGTTGGGTCTACCTGCTGAAAGGTCATCAATAAACCCCCGGCTATAGCGGTCAAGCCTGATCCAAGGGCAAAGGCTAAAGCATATGTTCTTTGAAAGTTGATTCCCATCAAAGATGCTGCGCTAGAATCATCGGAGGTAGCCCTTATTGCCATTCCTGGCCAGGTTTTAGCTAGGAAATAGGATACAATCATTATAACAATGAGGCTAATAATGGCAGAAATCAACCGGGAAAGCGCAATAGTATAAGAACCAAATCGAATGGTACCCTGAACAATTGAATAAGCCAGCGCTCGTGGCCTTGCCTGCCAGACCAATTGAGTTATAGCACCTAAAAAGGTCATTAGACCCACTGTTACCGCAACCTGTATCGTATAATGTTCCTGAAGAGTCTGTTTGATTAATCCATGATATACCAGTATTCCAAATAAAAATAATAGAGGGAAGGTTATAATCGGACTGAAAATAGCATCAATCTTATATAGAGAACCAGCCCAAAAGGTAAAATACATAGAAAGCATCACAAAATTGCCATGGGCAAAATTGACTACATTCATTACTCCAAAGATAAGTGACAACCCTAGAGATATCAGTGCATAAATACAACCAATCAAAATCCCGTTAAAAAAACTTTGAATAATTGTTAACATAATAAAAAATTTTATCCTTTCCTGTCTTCTATGATTGCACCCAATTAATAGAAACTTTGCCTGGTTATTTATTGTATTAGAAATAACCAGGCAAAGTCTTCGAAGACTATTTACCGGCTACTAAAAAACTAATAGACTAATAGGTGGCATCCGGTCTGGGGAAGACAAACTCAGCTTCTGCCTCTTCAAAAGGCCATACCACTTTAGATTCCCCATTAATAACCTGCAATATTGTTGCTCTGGCATGGGGGTTATCTCCCTTTCCATCAAAGGAAATATGATTGGTAGGATAGGTATCTACTGCAGGTCCGGAGGTTAAGTCGAGCTGTAAAAATGCACTACGCAGGTTATCCGGGTTCAAAGGATCTTCAGGATATAATTCTCCGGAAAGCTCGAGAGCTTCTTTTAAAACCCACATTCCGTAGTAGTTCATTCCTGCACCTTCAGTAGGAATATGCCCGACCTGAGCAGTATATTCTTCAACAAATTTACGGTTTTGAGCAGTATCCTTAGCAGGATTATAGCTACAGGTATTACTGTAATACTCAGCTACTGCACCCAATGCTTCGATAGATTCGGGATCAGAATATCCGCAGGCACCCATACCGGCGATATATTTTGGAATCAGATTCAATTCTTTAAAAGCCTGGGCAAAAATAATGGCATCCATAAAGTAAGGGCAATGAACTACAAAGTCTGCTTTTGCATTGGCGATACCATGAACAATTGATGAGGCATCGGTAATATCATAGGGATATTCCTTCTGATAGACAATAGTAAGGCCATTATCCAGGGCAGCCTGAACTGCACCAATTGCATTGCTTCTGCCAAAGGAGGAATCTTCATTAAGGATAGCAACATTCTCTACTCTTGCTCCAGATTTTTCGGATGCTTCTATAACATATTCAACAGCAGACCTTCCTTGCATACTGGCCTTGGGAGAGGGTCTGAACAGGTATTGACGACCCACTTCGGTTATATCATCTACCAGGGCATCTGCTACCATGATAACCTTT
Source organism: Atribacterota bacterium (assembly GCA_040774925.1). GTDB lineage: Bacteria > Atribacterota > Phoenicimicrobiia > Phoenicimicrobiales > Stramentimicrobiaceae > Stramentimicrobium. The sequence continues at coordinate 3,297 of JAXGTM010000183.1, forward strand.
TCTCTTTCAGTGATTTCTGATGCCACTGTGGTTAGACGGCTGATATACAAGCCTAAAACAGCAACAGGATTATGTTTACTTATAATGCTCTCTGTGGCTAGCCGTGCACTCATGGCATCTTCACCCACGTCTTCAATCACCAGTTCTAATGGGATACCACCGAGGGATTTTATGCCGCCAGCTTCATTGATATGCTTAACTGCAAATTCCATACCAACTTTTCCTTCAATTCCGAAGACTGCATGTGCACCGGTAAGAGGCTCAAGACATCCAACGATAATTTTTTCCGGTAAATCAGCTGAGAAAGCAGAGACATTTAATAACATCATTCCTATAAAAATATAGATTAAAGTCTTTATCGCAAGATTTACATTCAGGCCTTTATTTTTTAAAAACATAATTATTCTCCTTTTTAATTTAAAATTTATAAGTATCAAATTAGCCAGATGTTAAAATCTTTTTTCATCCCTCCTTTTTTAAGTATTTTTCTGCTTAAATGTTCTAGTAATACAATAATACGATTTTTACGTAATTAGTTTTTGGATATACAAATAAGGGAAGGCGTAATGGATTGTTTGTCGTAGTTGATATTGGTATTATTTTTGTTATTATTATTGCTCTTCATTTGTACCAAACTTTTCTATGACTTTTATCTGGGTTATTAAGAGATCAACAAATTATGTACTATACTATATAAATACTATTACCTACATTGCAATATACATAACTACAATATATTCTAGATATTCTAGAATATAATCATTTTAAATAAAAAGAACACTACATTTCTGTCTTCTAGATGTTTTTACAAGATAGTTTAGATAAAGCCTTAATCCTCTTTAAC
>JAXGTM010000184.1:0-4126 GCA_040774925.1 Atribacterota bacterium
AACAGGTGCAAAACCCAATAATCAGTTAATAGAAGATTTAAAAGATACTAATCTTGATATCTATATAGCAGGTGATGTATGCAGCCCGAGAGATGTAACCAGAGCAATATATGAAGGGGCGAAGGCTGCAGTGGAGATCTAACTCGAAAAAAATATTTGAGTTTGATTTCTAATATATTCAAATAGAAGGGAGAGATATACAGGGAAGTAAAAAACGGACACTATTATTTAAACATTATTTAATTAAAGTAAAACAAAAATATTTTGGAGGTAATTTACTTTGAAAAAATTAACAGTTAGTTTAATTATAATTGCTGTTCTTGGTGCTATCATTTTAGGCGCATCTCAATCAGTGTTTGCACAAAACTATAATTGGAAAATGGCTCAACCCTATCCTGAAGGGACTATGCTCTACAATATCGCAGAAAAATTTATTGAAAAAGTTGCTAAAGCTTCTGATGGCAGAATTAAGATTACTCACTACCCCAGTGATCTTTTAGGTGATTACATGGTACAGCAGGAAGCAGTTGGTTCTGGCGCTTTAGAATTAGCAATTACCTGGCCAGGTTCTGCAATGGATCCAAGATGGGATATTCTTGGGATGGGATATATCGGTTGGAATTCTGACCATGGGAAAGAGATATACGGACCAGATGGATGGATGAACCCGGTTTTAGACGAAATCGCAAAAGCATGTAACTGGAAGATTATTGGTATGTCTCCTAATGGTGCAACCGTTGGTGGTGACTGTGTAATTTCTAATCAGTCCTATGACCCCTTAGATCCTGCAGGTAGAAAGATTAGAGTTCAGGCTTCTGAAAACTACACTTACCGTTATAAGGCAATGGGATATAGCCCAATTACAATGCCAATGTCTGAGGTTTCCTCTGCTTTAGCACTGGGAACCATTGATGCATCTGCTGGTGCAGTTCATACAGAATTTGCTATTTATGGCGATGCTTTCAAATATGTCTATATGTATTCTCCAGTCCTTTTCCCTGCTCAGTGGATAATGACTCGTAGCTTATGGGATTCTTTATCAGAAGCAGATCAGAACCTGATCCTTGAAGCGGCAAACTTCTTTGATGATCCAGAGTATGGTTGGGAAGCATGGGAAGACGATGCAGTAAATAGTTATGAAAACGATTTATTACCCTGGCAGATTATCGTAACTCTTGATGGTGATGCATGGGCAACTATGGCGGAAAAAGCTAGAGCTGCAGAATGGCCATTTATGGAAACCATTATCGGTAAAGAATTCATGGATGTTATTAGAGCAAATGCAGTAGAACTACCATGGGGAAAGACACTTGATGAGATGAAATATGGTTATGATAAAGTCTTGACAACAGAATGGCTAAAAAATAGACAGGGTGAAGTTTACACCAAATTCCCACCTGAAGTAAAAAGATAAGAAAAGATTAGTATATATTGTCTGAGTCGGGAATTTGTTCCCGATTCAGACAATATAAGGATAGATATCAAGAGAGTAAAGAGATTAATTTAGGAGAAAATTATGCAAGAATCACGAAATGGGAATATAATTTTGCGCTCATTTAGCTTTTTGGAGACATTTTTACCTACCTTAGCTATGTTCGGCATAGCATCTTTAGTAGCAATAGAAGCTATATTGAGATACGGGTTTAACACGAGTATTCTGGGAATGGAAGAGGTGGCAATTATAATAGGTCTCTATTGCTATTTATTAGGAAGCGCCTGTTCAAGTCGTGACAACAATCATATCAAAGTAAACCTTTTAGATGATGTCCCTTTATCAAAAAATACCCGGAAAGTATTCAGTATAATCAGCGGTATTGTTTCAGTAATTGTTACAGGGATATTTTTTTATATCTCACTTAAATATGGTATTTCGGTCAAGGCTACTGGTATGAAAGTTGTTCCTTTAGGCATATCAAAGCTATTCCAAGTTCTTCCTCTCATACTGGGATTTGGTATCATGTTTATTCATGAGATCATATGGTTATATATCAATACATTTAAAGGAAATAATTCTGTTGAACAAAATCCCTCTGTTGAATTACACAATGATGAGCAAAAGGAGAATTAGATGTTAGAAATAGGAGTCGTATTTTTAGTAATAATAGTGTTGATGGTTATCGGGGTTCCTATAGCCTTTGCGTTTGGTGCAGGAGGCCTTATACTTCTTTACCGTTTTAATGTAGATCCTCAATGGGCAACAATGCAGGGGTTGAACTTAATTAGTGCCTTTACCTTATTAGCAGCTCCCTTATATGTTTTGCTCGGTTCAATTATTAATAAATCTGGTATGGCAGAACGTATAATAGAAGTTGCAGATGCCTTTTTAAGTAGAATCAAAGGAGGAATCGGCATAGGTGTTATTGTTGCAAATGCTTTCTTTGGAGCTATGTCTGGTTCAGCTATGGCCTCCTTAGGTGGGCTGGGAAGGGCTTTTTTACCCGTTATGGAAAGACAGGGTTATCCCCTGGCTTATGGTATTTCAATTTTAATCCCTTCAGCAGTACTCTCTTTACTTATACCACCTAGTAGCAATATGATAGTATTTGGTTTTATCGGAAGATTGTCAATTGCCCGCTGCTTCTTAGCAGGAATTGTTCCCGGCTTAATTTTAATGACCTTTTTATCGATAACACACCTTATTATTTTTAGATTCTATTGCCCAAATGCTGTTATACCGGAAAAAGTTAGTTTTAAAGAGCAGATTGGAGTGATAGGTAAATCGATCTGGAAAAACTCCCTCACACTGGCTGTACCTGTGGTGGTTTTAGGAGTAATATATGGTGGAATAGCAACTCCCACAGAATCTGCTGCAATCGGTGCTCTTTACTGCCTAATTATCGGGCTATTTGTTTATAAAACTATAAAAATTAATGAAGTAGGTGAGATATTTTTTGATTCGGCAAAAGTAATCGGTAGTATTATGTTGCTCGTATTTTTCTTTTTAGTTTTAAGTAGAGTCCTTATTATAGAAAGAGTTTCCGAGCAATTGCTAGAGCTAATGATGAGAATCACAACAAACAAATATGGACTTATGTCATTAATATGTGTTTTCCTATTATTCCTGGGTATGATTATCGACGACGGTTCTGTAGCAATAATTTCTTCAATTCTATTATTACCTATTGCAAAAAAGATAGGTTTCGATCCATACCATTTTATGGTTATAGTTGTACTTTTATCTGGCGCCGGTTTGATAACACCTCCAGTTGCTCCACTCTTATATTTTGGAGGATATTTAGCCGGAAATATTCCTTTAAAATCCTTTGCTGTGCCAGTATTGCTATTCTTGATTGGAGGATTTCTACCAACTTTAATTTTAGTAATTATTTTTCCTGGATTAGCAACTTATTTGCCATATGTTTTTATGGGGTAAGTTTTTGACAGGAAATTAGACTATGCAATATTGACTAAAAAATGAATTATAAAGCAGAGCATACATGCTTGTCTGGTAAATTTAAATATTAATTTGAAAATAATTTAAGCAGTAATAATATTGCAATAAGTATAAAACTCATTAAGTGCAATCTGATAACAGATTAATGCAAATTAACGATTGAAGGAGTTCAGAATGGCTAATAAATATAAAACACTTTTTTCACCAATAAAGATTGGTAATATGGAGTTGAAAAACAGAATAGTTTTAGCACCTATGTCAGTACATATGTCTGCAGCACAATCAGGATGCGGATTTATCAATGAAAGGGAGCTGGCTATGTTTGAAAGACGTGCAGAAGGTGGTGCTGGTTTAATTACTGTTGGTTCCTGTTTAATCAAAAGAGATGGTGATTTTGGCTATCAAATATATATAGATAATGATGATAAAATTCCAGGACTAAAACAACTGGTTCAAGTTGTACATAAACATGGCGCTAAGATATCTGCACAAATTCATCATGCGGGACGTTCTACCAATCCTAGAATTACTGGTTATCCTACTGTTTCTGCCTCTGAGATACCGGCAACACCTGAATTTCCAATTCCTCGTGCTCTATCAACTTGTGAAGTTGGCGACTATGTTGAATACTATGCCCAGGGTGTCAGGAGAGCAAAAGAGGCTGGCTTTGATGCAGTTGAGCTTCATGGGGCACATGGCTATCTTATTGCACAGTTTATGTCACCACTTACC
>JAXGTM010000185.1:0-4096 GCA_040774925.1 Atribacterota bacterium
CAACTATCTAAAAGATAGAATTTAAATATAAATAATGAAAAGGAGTTTATCTATGAAAAAATCACGCATATTTTTATCTATATTAGTTTTATCATTACTTATTCTTATATTTGCCGGCTGCAAAGGAGTTATGCCTCCTTCCCCTGGTGCTACTGAAGATACCGATGTTATCTTTGGTAGAATCAAAATGCCCCTCAATTGTTGCGCAACTTCAGATGGTATATTTGAAGAAGATGAAAATATTGAGTGCAATGAAACTGAATTCTGGCCCTTTGTACCTAATGCTGTTGTGGAATTGAAATCTGCAGAGAAAGGGCAATGTGATAGAGAACACGTATTAGACAGTACATTTACCGACGAAAATGGTGCTTATATATTCAAAAATGTTAAACCAGGACTTTACATAATTACAGTCTACTGCCCGGTTTCTGGTAACATCAGTGATTTCCAATTGAAAGATGTTGCCACAAAAGTAGAGGGATTAGCATTAGATGCAGGCATTCCTGACTGTACCTCAACAGCGCTGGCTCTCGTTATTGAAAAGATAAATAATTGTTATGAAGAATGTGTTACTTGTTATAATAAATGTACTCAAATATACAAATTGGTAGAGAAAATTGCTCACGATGTTCGTAAAGTAGATATCAAAGCAATAATGGATCATAAAAAGTTTGGAGAGTATTGTGACGGAAAGAAAGATGATCTTGTTGACTTAGTCTGTGCATTCAAATGCTGTGCTGCTCCAGGAGCAACCCCTGTTCCGGGACCTGAGCCGACTCCAAGTTGTTATGGGAATAAAGCACCAGTATTAACCATGCCCGCTAATGCTGAAATAGATCCAAATGATTCTTATGAATGGACTGTATCAGCTACTGATGATGGCAAGATTAAGCCATTGGTCTACAGCTTAATTAGTGTTACACCAACTCCAAATGCTGAGTTTAATATTGATGCTGTCAGTGGAAAGATAAGCTGGAATCCAACCTGTGCTGACCTTGTCAATGGAGAGGATACTACTTTCACTATAACTGTAGAGGTTTTTGATGGTTGTGTACCAGTTCAAGGCAGTTTCCAGATAACATTACTTGCTGAGAAATGTGCTCCTTGTTATGACAATGAGCCTCCAACAATATCTATTAACAATAAGACTATTAATGCAGGAGATAGTTTCAGTTATGCACCAGGAGACACAGGATATACAGCTGGCGATGATGGCAAAAATGGTGATCCAGTCTTTAGCCTTAGCGGTGGACCTGACGGTATGGAAATTGATGCAAGCACCGGCAAAATTACCTGGAATACTGTTTGTGGTGATGGTGGAATTTACAATATTACCGTCACTATAACAGACGCCTGTGAAGAAACTGACTCAGATACTTTTACGCTTACTGTAATTGAATGTCCACCTGCTCCATGTTCTATTAAAATTGTTAAAGAACGCAATGAAAATACCGGTGGTAAATTCAGTACACCATATCCCGGTTCACCATGGAGCTACAGCTTTACAGGAAAGCCAAACTTTAATTTGCCTGATAGTAATATCTGGGAAAAAGTCTTTGAAAATCTGACCCCGGGAACTTACACAGTTAAAGAAGTACAAAAATGGGGCTATGGAATTACTATACAGGTAGATGGCAGCTCAGATAATTCTATAAACTTGACAAATGATTCGGCTACAATAAATCTGAAAGCCGGAGAGGATGTTACTGTAACATTCACAAACTCGAAATGTTACAATGAAAGCGGCAATCAGCATATACTGATAACAGATAGCAGTCTTAAAGAATTGGTTAATGCACATCCTGAAGGTGTACTGGCAACTATGAGGTTATCTTCCGGGAGCGGTAATTATCCCAATTCTTATTTCAATGTTAGCCTAACAACAAGTTCAGGAATATTTACTGAGTCCGGCAAGCATGGCTGGTGTATTACCAAAGATAAAAATATAAATACTGGCAGAGATTATGAAGTAATTCTTTTACCTTTAGGTCAGTATAACCACCATAAAGGTGCTGACATGAAAACAGTTTGTGGTATACTGTCAAAAGCTACCAAATCGCATACCATGACTCAGGTACAGAATGCTATCTGGATTGAAACAGATAACATTAGTGGTAGTCAGACCGAAAGAAATCTTCACAAGGCTGGAAAGGATAACCCAGGTTCTGGTTGTGGAATAGTTGCAATACCTGTCAGTCCATGTAGTACTGCTACTCCTAACCGGGTAATGTTCTCTACACTTTCTATAGAAGAAGGTACACCTGTAAACAAGAATAACTAAACTGTTACAGGGATGAACATCTGGCATACTTTTTAAATTAAATTTGGTAAAAATTAATTACAAACCCCACCGAAATTTCTAATGGTGGGGTTTGTTCTATGAGAAATTTTAATCAGCCTTCCCTCAATATATTCAAGCATCTTTTGCAATTAAAAAATTTATAAAATATAATTATTAGAAATACCTTTAAAGCTGGTCTAGTGCTGGTACTCTCAGTATATTTTCATAAATTGATCTTAAAAATACAGAACTTCATTAAAGGACTACTATTCTTCCTGTAAAACAATAAAAATTGATAATTATTGCAAGTATTTTTTTGTTTTGTTATAGTAAAAAAGAAAAGATCACTTGGGAGGAGAGACAATTGAAAGAAGATACTGTCTGGCTAAAAGTCGATATTTTAGAGAAATTTATGATTGATACTTTTCTTGGTATTGGTGTGCCTGAGGATGAAGCAAGAATATGTGCTGATGTATTGATTGCAGCAGATAAACGAGGAATTGATTCACATGGTATTGCCCGTCTGAAGAGCATCTACTACGATAGGATCAAAAATGGAACTCAATCTCCTGTCACAGTGTTTGATATTATAAAAGAGGGTCCCACTACTGCTGTGGTAGATGGAAACAATGGAATGGGAATGGTTATTGCTAAGAAATCAATGCAAATTGCCATAAAGAAAGCACAGAAATATGGAATGGGAATGGTGGCAGCAAAAAATTCAACACATTATGGTATTGCAGGTTATTATGCCCTAATGGCAGCTGAAGCAGGCATGATAGGCATTACTGGTACAAATGCCAGGCCGGCTGTTGCTCCAACCTTCGGTGTAGAAAATATGCTGGGAACTAACCCCCTGACTTTTGCTTTACCGACTGATGAAGAATTTCCTTTTTGCCTCGATTGTGCTACTTCCATAGTTCAAAGGGGGCAGATAGAAGTATACGCTAGACAAGAAAAAGAAATCCCTACAGGGTGGGTTATCGGTGTTGATGGAAAGGCAAAAACTGATCCGGTTAATATATTAGAGGATTTCCAAAAAGGAAGAGCTGCATTGATTCCTTTAGGAGGAATCGGAGAAGAGACTGCAGGTTATAAAGGATATGGTTATTCTACTTTAGTTGAAATACTGTCAGCAGCATTAGTTGGAGGAAAATTTTTAAAGATGCTTTCAGGGTTGGAAGATGGAAAAGAAGTTCCAATTAATCTAGGACACTTCTTTATTGCAATAGACATCTCTTTCTTCATTGATTTAAATTCTTTTAAAGAGACAGCCGGAAATATTTTAAGATCACTACGTTCTTCCAAAAAGGCATCAGAAGCTGATAGAATATTTACAGCAGGTGAAAAAGAACACCTCTCCATACTGAGTAGAAATATCAGTGGAATCCCTATAAATAAAAAGAATCAACAAGAATTATTGTTAATTCAGAAAGAATTGAATTTAACAAAATATCAGTTTCCTTTTTCTTAATTCTTAAAAGATCCATCTTATTGACAGCCTTCCATTTAATTACTATTATGGATATTGTTTTGACAAAAATAGAGGTTAAATATTAGAATCAAAACAAAAGTATTTATATATTAAAAACATTTTCAGAAAGAAGGTCAGAAAATTGTTTTTCTTGTTGTTTCTTTATCTATTTTTAATGCCAATATTCTTCTTTTTAATTGTTGTTTTAATAAAATATCCCCTCGGAAAATGTCTCAGCAACATATCCTCTTCCTGCCTTCCTATTTCATACTGTAATCCTACAATCTCAGTATTTTTTACCTCACAGGACGTAGTAAAATACTTCTGTACATATTCCCCTA
>JAXGTM010000186.1:0-4073 GCA_040774925.1 Atribacterota bacterium
CTGATACCCAATTTTATACCACCAAAATATCGAACAACAATTACAATAAGATTAGTGACCTGCCCCTGTTTTATGGCTTGTAAAATAGGGGGACCAGCAGAATTTACAGGTTCACCATCATCAGAATATTGCTCAATTTCACTATTTCCTACACCCAAACGGAGTGCCCAGCAATGATGTGAGGCATCCGGGTATTTTAGAGAAACATCTTTTATAACAGACCTGGCTTCAGTTTCATTATCGATTTCATATACCAGGGCAATAAAGCGGCTTTTTTTCACATTATTTTCAAATAAAATATTTTGTCCTATTGTTTGCAAACTATTAAATAGCTCCATTATATTTAATCGATTGAGTACTAAGAGTAGAAAACCAATTTATTAAATTTGCGAAAGTGTTAAAAGATATTAGCAGGTTAGTTTTAAAATTATTAAATATCATCAGATTGCACTACCATTGCTCCTGCCTCACACAATTCTTCATATTCCAGATCTACTTTTTCTGATTCATCTGAAAAGGTTGCAGTAGCGTCCTTTACTAAAAATACATTGAATCCTTCTTTTAAAGCATCTAAAGCAGATGCTTTAACACAATATTCGAGAGCAATCCCGCAAATATAAAGATCTTTAACTCCTTTTTGTTTAAGGTATTCTGTTAACTGGATATTGGTTGCCTCAAAAGCAGAGTATCCATCATCTTTGTTTCCAGTGCCCTTATAAAATATCTGGTCTATTTTATCTTTGTTCAGATCAGAAGGAAATTCTGCCCCTCTGCTTTCTGCAACACAATGTGCTGGCCATTTATCAAAATGTACAGTCTGATTAGGATGCCAATCCTGGGAGGCTATTATTAAGTCGAACTTATCCATAAGTTTATTAATAACTGGTATAACTTTTTCAGATTTTTGTACCGCCAGCGTTCCTCCTTTTATAAAGTCATTTTGTACATCAATAATTAACAGGGCTTTCATAATATTTCTCCTTTTAATATATAGTTCTTTTTTGTTTTTATATTATTATAATATTATGCCTGAAAAAGAATAGCCTTGCAAATATTACAATTAGATTAAATAAGGAAAATTTATCGAGGCAAGACTATTTTGCTTTTCCCTTTTGCTATTTCAAATAAAATATAGTATAGAATAAATGCTGAAAATATTATAAATGTCTTAATATTTATTTTTTATCGCAATATATGGTAAAATTATTTACATAACATATTTACATTAATAATAATTTTGATTTTCTTGAAAATTAGAAAGGAACACCTACTATGCCTAACTACCAGTACGAATGCCAGGATTGTTCAAATATATTTAACATTAGAGCAACGATAAAAGAGATGGAAAACGGAAATTTTTCCTGCGACAAATGCAATAGCAAGAATATACGTAGATTATTTAATGGCTTTGCTTATTGTGGAGGGAATTCTGGCTCTTCTTCGAGCAGCTCCAGCTGCGCTAGCTGCCATTCCAGAAATTGTTCTTCCTGTAATAATTGACAAATATGTTTCCATTTTGAAATATTATTTTAAAGTTTATTCTCACCTTTAAAGATAGTTTTGGAACTACCTGCATTATGTTTGCTTTTTGATTAATGTCATTTTTAAGGAGAAAAATGGAAATGAAAGTAGCTAGAGTTATAGAAATGCAAAATATGGACAAAGAAGCTGTAAAAAAGTACGGCATTTCTGAAGAACTGTTAATGGAAAATGCCGGACAGGCTGTCTATAACATAATAGCTAAATATTTTAACATTAAAACCAGTAGTTTTTTTGTTATTTGCGGTAGTGGAAATAATGGAGGAGATGGGTTAGTAGTCGCCAGAAAATTGTATTCAAATGGCGCTATGGTCACCATATGTCTACTTGGCACCCCCGAAAATTTCAAGGGTGCAGCTCAAAAAAACTGGCAGATTATTAAAAACATTGGATTGCCAGTTCTTTTTACTCCTTCAATTGAAGAAATAAACTCTTCAATTAAAACAAATGACCTCATTGTTGATGCTATCTTTGGTACGGGACTTAATAGGGCTATTACCGGTTATTATTATCAGGTAATCCATCTAATCAATTCGAAAAATAATCCTGTTTTTAGTATTGATATCCCATCAGGTGTAAATGGAGATAATGGCAGCATCAATGAAATTGCTATAAAAGCTGATTATACAATTAGTTTCGGTTTACCTAAGGTAGGAAATATCCTATATCCTGGGTTCAGTTTTGTAGGAAAACTTTTTGTCGACCATATCTCTTTTCCTCCTGACCTTTATAATAATGAGCAATTGTGTATTCAAATTAATAATTCCACATCTCTACCAGCAAGACAACCTGATGGACATAAAGGTACTTTTGGAAATGCTCTATTTATTGCAGGTTCACCTAATTATTATGGCGCCCCTTATTTTGCTTCTTTATCTTTCCTTAAATCTGGAGGTGGGTACTCTCGCCTGGCAGCACCTTTTTCTCTTATTCCCTCTCTAGGAAGTATGGCAAGTGAAGTAGTGTACCTTCCTCAAAAAGAGACAGAAGCTGGTACAATTAGCCTGGAAGCATTTGACCACTTAGTGCAATGGTCTGAAAAATCAGATATTGTTGTTATTGGGCCAGGCTTATCTTTACAAGATGAAACTCAGATCCTTATTAGGAAACTGGTTTTAGAGATAAAAAAACCACTAATTGTAGATGGAGATGGATTGACATCCCTGAATGAAAATATTTCCATTTTAAATAAGCGGGTAATGCCAACTGTGTTGACACCTCATATGGGAGAACTTGCGCGATTATTAAAAATACCGATCTCAGAAATATTGAGAGAACCTATACAAGTAATTCAGAATTTCTGTAAACATTTCAATGCAATTGTGGTTGCAAAAGGTGCTCACTCTTTAATATGTTTACCAGATGGAAATACTTATATAAATATGACCGGGAATAACGGCATGGCTACTGCAGGAACCGGTGATATACTTACCGGCACTGTTGCTGCTATGTTCACTCTTGGTTTACCTTTAGAGCAAGCAGTCAGACAGGGGGTTCTGATACATGGACTTGCCGGTGATTTGGCTGCTGCAGAAAAAGGTAAGGATGGTATTATTGCTTCAGATATCTTAAAATTTTTACCCCTTGCAGTAAAAGAAATACGGGAGATATCAGAACCATTTAGTGATTGTAATTATATAAATATAAATGTCGTTTGAAAAAGTTATAAAAATTTTAGTTAACCAGATATTTCTCAAACTCCTGCAAAAAATCCTCTAAATTCATAACTGTCCTGTCTATTCCGAATTCTGTTCTTGTTTTCGATTGAATTGCACTAATCAACCACCGTTCATCAGTATAGATGAATTCATTTATATACTCTATTTTATAACCATTATCTTCCTTTTTTATTCTCAAAGGAAAACCTCTTTCTTGAAAAACTTCCTGAATAGTACTTCCTGGTTTAATATCTTTTTTTTCTGCTGCAACATCTATGCTTTCATATCTGTTATCCCATGACTTAACTTTCCAATCGTCTCCAAAATATATTGAAGAATTATGGTAATAAAAAACATGATTCTCTTCATCAATTCTATCCGGCATCCCTAAAACTTCCTTGACTTCATTTACCGTAAAACCAATTTTAACCGGTCCCGTTCCAGGTTTTTTCAATAATTTATCTTCTTCTCGCTTATAAAAGACATTATCAATTGAGGACCAGCCGTCTGCCAATTCAGTTCTATCTGCTTTAAGTTCATTACATATAACCATTACAGGTAAAAGTAATAATATGGTTATCAATAATAACATAATATTGGCACTTTTTTTCATAGCCTCAGCACCCTCCTTATTTATTTTATTCCATTATACTATTCTTTTCATATGTTTGTCTTTTTAATTAATCAAGCTTCTATCAATTAATTTGGATTTGCCCTATTCCAGAAACAATGATAATTTTTATTTTCTTTTCTGTAAAATTTAACCTTGAATTGTAATAATAATTACCTATTCTTTTATATTTTTTACATTTTACTCTATCCAATGCACCATTGATCCAGATACCTATTTCCACATTATCAGGGAGGTTAATAGTC
>JAXGTM010000187.1:0-4024 GCA_040774925.1 Atribacterota bacterium
TAGAATATAGTATTGAAATAGATCATATCCATATGATAATGATCATACCACCAAAGTACAGTGTTTCAGATGTAATAGGACAGATGAAATCTCAATCAGCCAGTAGTCTAAGGAAAAAGTTTCCCTGGCTCTCCAAAGTCTACTGGAAGGAGAACATAGTCTGGTCACCAGGCTACTTTGTCTCCACAGTAGGCATTGATGAGAAGATAATCATATGTACAATTCCAGAAAAGCCAGGATTTAGGTCAAGCGAAGCTTGAATTGTTTTAAAAGTGCCACGGGCTTGCCCGTGGGTATCTACATTAGCAAAATAATAATTATTTTCTATTTAAGAATAAAATGGGAAAAGAATATTTTTTAATATTATAATATTCAAAAAGGAGTACGAGTACAATGAAAATAAAAAAACTATATGCTGTTCCGGGATTATCTGGTTATTTTAACAAAGACTATAGGGCAGTAAAAGAAGGACGTGATTCGGATGGACTTGTTAGCATTGGCCAACCCGTTACTGAAGGTTTTGATTCTATACTACAACCAGGGCATGCAATATCAATTCTTCTAAAATTGGAAGATGAACAATTAGCTTGGGGAGACTGTTTAGATGTTATTTTTGCTGGAAGTGCTGGTAGAGATAGGATTTTCCTTCCTAAAGAACATTTAAGTATTATTGAAAACGAAGTTAACGATTTCTTAATAGAAAAAGAACTCTCTTCATTTCGCGAGATGGACATAGAATTAGATAATTTTAAAGTGAATGGGAAAAGTCTGCATACCGCAGTGCGGTATGGTGTATCCCAAGCATTATTGGATGCCATAGCCAAAGCTAACCATATTACTATAGCTGAAGTAATAGCAAAAGAATATGGATTACCTCTTCCCCGAAAAGCAATTCCTATGGCTGGTTGCACGCTAACTGAACAAAAAATCAATGTAGATAGAATGATACTAAAAGAAATTGGCTATTTACCCCATGCTTCTTTTACTAATGTTGAACGACATTTCGGACCTGATGGTAAAAAAGTTTTAGAGTATGCTAGTTGGGTGCGTGATCGAATCCAAAAAATTGGTCAGCCGGGCTATAAACCTACTATACACCTTGATGTGTATGGCACTATAGGACAAGCTTTCAGTAATAATATGCAAGCTATTATTGAATTCCTTAAAAGACTAAGTAATGCTGTTGAACCCTTTGATCTAGCTTTGGAAACTCCAATAATAGCAGAAACACAAGAAGAGCAGCTTTTTCTATTTAAAGAGCTTAGAACTGCGATAAAAAAAGAAGGACTTAATGTCTCGCTTATAGTAGATGAATGGTGCAATACATTTGAGGATATTATATTATTTGCAAAGTCCCAGGTGAGCGATTTTGTTAAAGTAAAATTACCAGATCTAGGTGTAGTTAGCAAAGGAATTGAAGCCGCTCTTTATTGCAAAAAAAATGGGGTAAAAGTAAGTATATCAGGTAGTACAAATGGAACAGACCAGTCTGCGCGTATAAACTCACATGTTGCGTTAGCCACTGGTGCCGATATTCTTTCTGTACATCCTGGCCAAGGAACTGATGAAGGAATAATGATTTTGAATAATGAAATGGCGCGTACATTAAAATTGATTAAGGAAAATGAATAATTAAGAATTAATATAAAGAGTTTAGTTAAAAAAGAAAGTAAAATAGCGATATACTTAAAAGTTAAATATTGTTAACAGGTTAGTAAAATAAAAAGCCTAAGAATCTTAGTATTCTATAAAGTCTAATTTAAAATTACCGAGGGATAAAAGGTATTAATTGCCATTCAATAATTAGATAACTTTAAACAAAATATTTATACAAGAAGAAAGAAGCTTTCCAGCAGAAACAGGAGATTTGGATTTTACTTTATTTTTATAAAGTTAGAATTAGTCCACCAGCTAATATTTATAAGATTGGGAATAAAAAATTATAAATGTTTTGGAAATAGAATATTTTAAATAAATGTTTGTTAAAGGAGTTGCTGATTTGTCTAAAATTATTGAAGTTCGTAATTTAAAAACCTACTTTTGTTTTTCTAAAAGAACGATTCCTGCAGTTGATGATGTTAGTTTTTATTTGAATAAAGGAGAAACTGTTTGTATTGTTGGTGAATCTGGTTGTGGTAAAAGCGTCACAGCCCTATCTATTATGAGGCTGGTACAATCTCCACCAGGAAAGTACATGTCTGGTCAAATCTTATTTAACAATGAAGACTTATTAAAAAAACCAGAGAGTGAAATGAGAAAGATTAGAGGTGAAAAAATTTCAATGATTTACCAAGATCCCCAAATTAGTCTCAATCCCGTATTTACTATTGGTTATCAAATCATTGAGGTATTAAAACTTCATAAAAACATGAATAACGAAGAGGCATTAAAAGAAACACTAAACATACTATCCTTACTAGGTATTGCCGATCCTAACCGTTGTGTTAAATCATATCCCCATCAGCTGTCAGGAGGTATGTGTCAAAGAGTTATGATAGCTATGGCACTTTGTTGCAATCCTGAATTACTAATTGCTGATGAGCCTACTACAGCCTTAGATGTTACTATTCAAGCACAAATATTAGCGTTAATGCATAAAATGAAAAAAGAATTTGATACGACGATTCTTTTTATTACTCATGATATGGGAGTGGTTGCAGAAATGGCTGATAGAGTTATAGTGTTCTATGCCGGGAAAATAGTCGAGGAGGCACCAGTTGTAGATATTTTTGAAAATCCAATACATCCTTATACAGTAGGATTGCTTTCCTGTATACCGGGTATTAAAAAAAGGCACGAAAAGCTAAATGTTATTAAGGGCTCTGTTCCCTCACCAACAGAAAACAACGCCGGTTGTCGCTTTAGTACACGCTGCGCTTTTTCAAGACCAATATGTTATAAGAAAGAACCACTCTTGAGAAAATTCGGACAAAGTACCGTGGCTTGTCATTTTAACCCCAAAGATCGCCAACCATTAGAGGAGGTGAAAACAAATTGTGATTGAGCAAGCATTAACTAAGCCAAATCAAAATAGTAAAAAAAATAACCATTTTATAGTAGAGAAAGAAAAACACTTATTAACAGTGAGGAACCTTAAGAAGCATTTTATTATAAAAGGAATTAGAGGTAATAACTTGTTATACGCATTAAATGATATTTCATTTAAAATAAAACATGGTGAAACTTTTGGTTTGGTTGGAGAATCCGGTTCTGGTAAGAGTACGGCTAGTAGGATAATTATACAATTAGAGAAAGCAACTTCTGGTCATGTTTTTTTTGATGGAGTAGAAATTTCTAAATTAAATAAACAGCAAATGGTTCAGAAAAGAAAAGATCTTCAAATGGTTTTTCAAGATCCTTTTTCTTCACTGAATCCACGCATGACTATAGGCAAAATATTAAGTGAACCACTAGTTATTTTTAATATTGGTAATTCTAAGACTAGAAAAAATGATGTTTTAGAACTTTTAGATTTAGTAGGATTAAATAAAGATTTTTATGAACGTTATCCGCATGAATTATCAGGGGGGCAAAGGCAGAGGATTGGTATTGCCAGAGCCATAGCACTTCGACCTAAATTCATCATTTGTGATGAGCCAGTATCTGCTTTAGATGTTTCCGTACAGTCACAGATACTAAATCTTTTAGAAAAATTGCAGTGTGAGTTTGGAATAACCTATCTATTTATCGCACATAGTTTAAACGTTATAAGATTTATTGCTGATACCGTTGGGGTAATGTATTTGGGTAAAATGCTAGAAATCGGAGCTACTGAAGAATTATTTAAAAACCCATTTCATCCTTATACTGAAGCCCTTATTTCTGCAAATCCAGCCCTAAATCCCCATAATAGAAGTGATAAAAAAATTATACTAAAAGGAGAAACTCCTAGTCCCATGAAATTACCTAGTGGATGCTTTTTTCATGAGCGTTGTCGGTATTGCCAGGAAATTTGCACCAAAGAAGAGCCACCAGAACATATTTTTGGGACAAGAGAAGTTTTATGCCATTTTCCTCTAAAATA
>JAXGTM010000188.1:0-3915 GCA_040774925.1 Atribacterota bacterium
CCCTCTTCATTTTTCCCGGGAAAGCCTCCAGCGTAAGTCATATAGGCACCCTCTGCTCCAGACCCAGCAAGAACGAGAAACTGCGAACCAGGACTACCATCTGTTCCGAGTATTATCTGTGAAGTATTTTGAACTTTCATCTCTTTTGCTAAAATACTGCTCTCTATCTCTGTTAAAGCAAAAAATACACCATCTGTTTCACTTTTTTTTAATTCATTAACAATACTAACTACGTCTTTTGTTCCGGTTGTAATTAATTTAGAATGAGTTATGCTGGCTCCCATATCAGTAACAAACCTGGAAAAGTTTTCACTTAAGGGGAGTCCGTATTCTGTTTCATCGTGAAATAAAAAGATATTTTTTAGCCTCAAATCTAAGGAGGCAAACTTGGCTGCGGCATATGCTTGAGCCTCATCATCAGAACAAAGCCTGAAGAATCCTTGCCATCCTTTTTGAGAAATACTAAAATTGGTGGCTGAGGGGGTTAAGAAGGAGATTCTATTCTTTTCATACCAGCTACCCACAGATTCTAATGTTGAACTATTCTTATTACCGATGACAGCAATAATCTCTTTTATATTAGAAATTTCAACGGCTATTTGTCCAGCCTGAGATGAGTCAGCCATATCATCAAACCCCAGTATTTCCAGTCTTATACCGGGAATATTATAATTACTTAAGGCTAACTCTGCCGCCTTCAGCATAGGAATAGCAACTATTGATTGATCTCCGGTTAATGGTGCAACAAAAGCAATTTTTATTATTCTCACCAATCCTCGTTACATCCTTTCGTGGTATATTTAAAATTATATTAAGAAAAATATAATTTTTTATAATTTCAATATAATCTATTTTATCAAATGCAGTTCTGTTTGCCTTCCACCAAGATAATGTACTTTACCACCGGTAAAAGCGATATCGGTCTCTAACCCTAAAATTATTTCCTGATTATTCCATTCTGGTATATTTGTTGTTATATTTAATTCCATTGAATAGCAGGTGTTGTTATTTAATTCATATTCCCCTCTTAAATCATTAACTCCATCCTGCATATCATAAAGTCCAATAAGGGGACCGGCTCCATGACCATGATATCCTATTGGATGTGTATAAATACATGGATTGATACCCTCTTCTTTTGCTTTACTGAGAGATCTCTTTAAAATATCATTTCCTGATCTGCCTGCCACAAATTCAGATGCCAGAATACCCTGAAGTCTATTTCCCTGGGCATGTGCAGCTTTAATTCCTGCTGGGGCTTCAGTTTCGTGTAACTTTAAAACATAAGCATTCTCCTGGGTATCTGTTGCAAGGCCCAGGTACATTAAACCGAAATCACAATGTAGAATATCTCCAGGCATAATTATCTCGTTTTCTCCAACCTGCTGGTTTCCTTCTCTGAAGATTGAAACTTCATATGGGAACCATGCCTGTAACCCCAGATCGGTTACCCTCTGTCTCATCCACCACACTACATCATCATTTGTAGTAATTCCTGGATGAATAACTCTATTTGAAAAAGCTTCAGCAATAATTCCATGGGCTATTTGAATGATACCAGAATAGGCAGCTAGCTCTTCCTCTATTCTTGTTTCAAGCCAGCCTACAACTAATCTTTCGGCACTTACTATTCTTTCGTGAAAAGAAGCATCTATATTCTTCATCAAATTCTTGTATTCAGTCAGGGTGATACCGTCAGCAAAAGCTATATCTTCAGAAAAATTCAATCCAATCGATTTTGGGTCTCTTTCTTTAATAATTCTGTTAAGGCACCCCCATTGAGTCTCTGGTGCATCAGTGTCCTTTTGCTCAGGACTTATATCCCCAGGCATCATCTTTTTAAAAGTATGCCAGTTGCTACCTTTTGGATTTGTCCAGACCCCTTGATAAAGGATATCTAATCCTGTGCCTGGCCGTGATATACATAGGCGCTCTATTGTTCCATCATCCTTCTTAAAGAAAACGAGTATTGTTCTACGTCTGGCGGTAATCATCGGCGATGGTAATAGAGATAGCATAACAGGGTCTTCATTATATTCCCTGGCAACAACAATCCACATATCTATTTTTTCTCGTTTCATTATTTCGGGTAAGATAGTATTGATCCTTTTTTCTAACCATCTGTTTTTTATTTCTCCCTGTTCTTTAACGGATACTATTTTTCTTTCCCAATCAGATACTCTATTTTTTGTAACAATAAAATCTGTATCTTTATTTATAGTATTGCCCATATGCTCTCTCCTGTCTTTGTTCTTATTAAATAACTATTCCTTAAATAAATAGATATTCGGATATTGTACAATTCACATATAAATGATTTTATAAATTTTTGGGATGTTAATATTGATAAAAAACTCTCCCATGCCATAAAACTCGGTAATTATTCAGCATAAAGTCTATGAATATAATTTTTTAGTTATTATATTCAAGTAATTCTTTCATTGCAAAGGTATAAATTTTGGTCATCTTGATCAGATCTTCGATAAATATATATTCATCTTTACGATGGGCTAACATTTCTCTGCCGGGAAATAAAGCTCCAAAAGCTACAAAATTATCAAATGCTCTGGCATAAGTGCCTCCTCCAATGGATATTAATTCTGCCTTATTTCCGGTCTGTTCTTCATACACTTTCCCAAGAATACCCACTAAAAAATGATTATCTGGAACAAATAGAGGTTTCTTGCCCTTTCCTTTTTCTATTGTTATCTTTGTACTTTGAATATTGTTTTTAAGTAATTGAAAAATTTCATTCTCTGTACGTTTAACCGGATAACGAATATCTAAAATTATTTTTCCATTATTCTGGTCAAAATCAGCAATACCTAAATTTAATGTTAATGGACCCGAAACATCATCTTGCATCTTTATACCTATATTCTCTCCATTTACCTCTTCACCAATATTTTTAATAATATATCTTATAAATTCAATTTGAGAGGAAGAGATTCCTGCAGTCATTTCATTTAAAATATAAAAAAGATGGATTATAGCATTTTTCCCTTCTTCAGGCACACTGGATGCTACCGCTATTCCTTTTGACTTAATGATAAGCCTATTACTCCTATCATCCATTTGTATATTTAAATCTTTATTCTGTTTATTCTTTTCAATGACTGAATATATTACATCTTTCAACTCAGGTTTGTATTCGCACTTACACTCACAGTAATCGGGAACCATATTTGATGCTGTTCCACCATTTAATCTGATAATTTTAAATAGATCTTCCTTGTTATTCTCATTAAATGTAGACGAAAGCTCTACTTTCATAATCCCTTTTTCACTATTAATAATGGGGAAAAGACCATCTGGTGTAAAACCGTACCCAGGAATTTCTTCTTTTTTAATATAGTGTTCTATACACTCCCATCCACTCTCTTCATTACAACCAAAGATAATACGGACTCTCTTATTAAATTTAATGCCGGAATTTTTAAGTATATTTAAAGCATGTATAACAGAAACAGTAGGGGCTTTATTATCACTGGTGCCTCTCCCATAAATCTTTCCATCAACTATTTTTCCACTGAAAGGAGGATAACTCCAATCTGAGCCTTCAGGAACTACATCCAGATGCACCAGTATACCAATTAATTCATCACCCTCGCCCCATTCGGCATACCCCGCATAACCATCAACATTTCTGGTTCTAAAGCCCATTGAGGAGCATATTTCTAGAGTCTTTTCCAGGCAATCTTTGACTCCTTTTCCAAAAGGGCCACCAGGAATGGGATTATCCTGTACACTCTTTATTCTTACCAGGTCCTGTGTGATTCTTACTAAATCATTTTTTATTAAATCAACAGAGTCATTGAAATTCATCCTCAAACTCCTTTTTACTTAGTCTGTAAGTTATAATTTATGAAAGTGTTCTATATAGATAATTCTAATAATTATATTTCTTAATCAATC
>JAXGTM010000189.1:0-3864 GCA_040774925.1 Atribacterota bacterium
TATGTAGGCACCATTAAAGGACTGGGTAGAATCTATCAGCAGGCTGGAGTCGATGCCTACAGTAACTTCGGTTTTGCCAAGGTCTATTTAAATAAGAAAGCAGACAGTGCCATTGATTTTGTAAAGACTGAGGTATTACCGGTATACGGTATCTTTGGTATTCCACTTGATCGCATCCTAACAGACAATGGCAAAGAGTACACTACCCATTGGGAGAATGGCAAGCATGACTATGAAAAGTTCCTGGCCTCCTGTAATATCACTCATACCAGGATCAAGCCTAGATGTCCTATGAGTAACGGCATGGTAGAAAGGTTTAACAGAACACTTCTAGAAGAGTTCTATCAGATTGTGATACTCAAGAGAGTCTATACCTCTTTGGATGAGTTACAGGATGATCTGGATAAGTTCATCTACTATTACAATTTTAAAAGAACGAATCAGGGTTACCGGTTAAAGGGAAAGATTCCCTATCAGAAATTCTTAGATGGCACGCGTAAACTCTCTTTACCGGAACCTGGTTAATATAGTATCCTATCTCTATAGGAAAGAACGGCAATGTGTAAACGCATCATGAAAGTAATAGAGATTAGACTCATTATATATGGTATTTTTAGTTGTACATATTAAGCTTAAATTAAACCGAAAAAACTAGGTAATGTTAAAGTAATTGCAGGTATATAAGTAACTAATAATAAAACAATTATTAAAACTAAGTAATAGGGAAGCAAAGCGATTATTAGTTTTTCAATTGGTACTTTCCCCACGATTGCTCCAATAAATAATGACCCCCCAACCGGTGGAGTAGCTAAGCCAATTATTAAGTTGAGAATCATAATCATTCCAAAATGTAAAGGATGTATACCTATAGTATTTGCCAAAGGGAAAAGTATTGGAGCTAAAATAATTACTGCTGGTGCTAATTCTATTAGCATTCCTACAATCAGTAATAAAACATTAATCAATAACAAAACCTGGGCTGGTACAGTAGTAATAGATAAAAAGAAGTTTGCAACTTTTTCTGGAATATGAAAAACAGCTACGGTCCATCCTACAATTCCCGACATTGCTAATATAATATGAATAGTAGCTGTCATTTTAGCCGCATTTAACAACAATTTAGGTAATTGTTTTATAGATATAGTTTTTAAAACAAACAAACTTACCATCAATCCATATATGCAAGCTACTGCGGCTGCTTCTGTTGCAGTAAAAATACCACTAAGTATTCCACCCATGATAATAACAGGTAAAATTAATGGAATGACCGTTTCTTTAGTAGCTTCTAATATTTCGTTAAGTGAGGCTCTTTTTTCTCTATGATAATAATTCCTTTTTTTTGATTGCAAATAAGCTACAACCATTAAGCCTATTCCCATTAAAATCCCTGGTATATATCCAGCAATAAATAAAGCTCCAATAGAGATATTAGCAGTTACCCCTAAAAGTATCATAGGTAAACTTGGCGGGATTATCGGCCCTATTAAGGCAGAAGCAACTGTGACAGCAGCACTAAAAGGGCGATCATATCCTTGTTCTGTCATCATTTGCATTTCTATTGGGCCTAACGCAGCTACGTCAGAAGCAGCTGCCCCAGTAATACCCGCAAAAAACATACTTGCTAGAATATTAGCATGGGCTAAACCTCCAACTATATGACCTACCAAGACATCAGCTAATTTGAGTAACTTGTTTGTAATTCCTGATTCATTCATCAATTCTCCGGCAAACATATACAAGGATACTGCCAATAATGGAAAACTAGATATTGATACCCACATCATTCTTGGTATTACTGTGAGAGGCACATTTCCTAAAATCAATACAGTTACTAAACCAGTTAATCCTAATGAAAAAGCTATTGGCATACCTAAAATAACTGTAAAAAAGAAAGTAAATATTACATAAAATAATCCCATTAATCTATGTTCCTTTTTGATATCCAAATTTCTGAATCAATTCCTTTTATCTCTAAAATTAATAGTTCTATAACTTGTAAAAAACTTAATCCAAATCCAATAGGTATAGAGGATACTAACCAATACATTTTAAATCTTAATGCTGGAGATCGACTCATTCTTAAAATATAGACGAGTTCCAATCCATATTTTAAAAGAATTGCTAGAAAAAACAACATTCCAATATAGATTACAATCATTACCCACTTTTTATAGTTTGATGGAATTTTCTTTAAAATAATATCCAGTTTAATGTGAGCATTTTCATTTATAGCTAGATTACAACCTAAAAAAACTGACCAAACCATGAAAGCAATAGCTACCTCTTCAACCCACAGTTGACCTAGGTTTAAAACATATCGACATAATACTGCCCAAAAAATAATAATTATGTTTGTTGCTAAAAAGAAAATTAATAATTTTTTACTAATCCAAACAGTAAATGCATTTATTCTGGATAAAATAGATAACATCTATCCTATTCTCCTATCCTTTTCTAAAAAGGAGGGTCTTCATTCTTTGAATATGAATCCCTCCCCATATCCATTTATGGTTACATAATGTATGTTAATACATGGGCAGCCGGCCCATCTCTTCCATGAATTTATTTAAGAAATCCTTACCAATCTCATCTGCATATTTATCATAAACAGGTTTAGTAGCATTAACAAAAGTCATTTTTTCCTCTGCAGTTAACTCATTAACTTTCATTCCTTTTTCAACTAATTTATTTAGAGCCTGATCATTGCTTTCTCTCATTAATGCCCGTTCATACACTGATGCTTCTTTCATTGACTCATTTAATATTTCTTGAATTTCTGGAGGAAAAGAATTAAAAACTTTGGCATTAATAGCAGTTGGCCAGCCATAATAAGAGTGCCCAGTTAAAGATAAATATTTTTGCACTTCATAAAAAGACTTATCAATAATATTAGTAAAAGGATTTTCCTGGGCATCTACTATACCAGTTTGAAGTGCACTATAAATCTCTTCATAAGGAATACCCATAGGGCTAGCTCCTAAAGATGAAAATATAGAAATTTGTAACGGTGTATTCATAACCCTTATTTTCATACCTTTCATATCATTGACAGTATGAATAGGTCTCAGATTATTGGTAATATGCCTATAACCATTTTCAAAAAACCCTTCTAATAAAACAACATTTGAACCCTTTATTTCTCCAAATAATTCTTTAGTTATATCACTATTCAACAGTTTATCAACGGCTTCATAATCAAAGAAAAGAAATGGCATTTCAAATATTCCCCATTTTGGTTCATAGTCCATTAATTCCGAACCAATTGCAATTCCCATTTCAACATTACCCGTCTGAAACGCACTAAGCCCGCCTCCACTAAGAACACCTCCAGGGAAAATGTCAATTATTATACTCCCATTTGTCCTTTCCTCAACAAGTTCCTTAAATTTTACGTACCCTAAATGGGAAGGAGTATCAATAGAGCCACCATGAGCTAACTTTAGAACTTTAATTTCTTGAGAAAAACCTACGGTGATACAAAACAACATTACCAAAGCACTAATTAAAAAAATAAGGATAATTTTACGAAACATTTTTAAAAAACCTCCATGAAAAAATTTATTCAATATACTTTTTTGTTTTTAACATTTAAGTTAATTTATAATTATTGATTTTTCTTTTTTCCCTCCTTCTATTAAAATAATTTAACCTATTTCAAATCCTTCCCAATTTTTTTGTAACCCACTATACCAAGATTCTTTGTATGGATGCTTTAATATTTCTTCTTCATTTACTTCGACTCCCCATCCCGGACCTTCGGGTATCTTTAAGTATCCGTTTTCAACTACAAAAGATGGATTTACAAAGGGAGCTTAACAAGGAATAAATCCCTGGGCTTTCGTGCCAGGGCTTTTCCCTTGCAGA
>JAXGTM010000190.1:0-3799 GCA_040774925.1 Atribacterota bacterium
CTTCTTTTATCCATAAAAACAGAATCTTTATCTACCGAAAATGAAGTTAAATCCATTCCACTTCTAACTGTGAAATACTTTTCAGATTTACCAATTTTTTGTTTTATATAGTTTTGTGAAAGAATACTGCTGACTGAAATGTGAGCATCGGTAAAAGTGCCTGCTATTCTTTCGGAATAAAGAAATATTTTATTCAACAATTTTGAAGAAAACGCATCCAGAGCATTTCCATGCAAGCCATGGATAATAATGGGAACTCCCGCAATTCTTGCAGCAATTCTGCCAATAATACCTGCCTTTGTACCATGTGTATGGATAATATCATATTTATTTTTGTTAAAGATATTAATCAGTTGGACAAAAAGTCTGATATCGTATAATGGATGAAGGTTACCTATAAATCCAGGTATCTTTATCACTCTAATTTTATTCTCTTGAAATATTTTTTCATATTGATTACCAAATTCATCCCCTACTATCAAATCAATCTCGTATTTGTCTTTATTCAATCCTTGAATAGTATACCGGGTATTCTCTTCCGCTCCCCCTGTACCCATTCTGGCAATAATGTGTGCCAATTTAAATGTTTTTTTGAAGCCTATATTTTCTTTTTTCATTATTTTTAAAATTAATACTTTTTTTATTTCATTATAAAATATAATATTTTTTTAGATATTCTTACAGCTATAGTCTTTGTAAGGGTTAATTTTTTGACCAAATTTTATACTAAAGCTTTATTTCTTTTACCCACTCCCAGTTATCATACATCCAGTTAACTGTATTTTGTATACCTTCCTCTAAAGAGGTTGCAGGTTTCCAATGCAAAATATTTTTAGCTTTATCTATATCTGCATAAGTTGATTCCATATCTTCAGGAAAAGAAGGTAAATATTCAATAATTGCTTTTTTATCGGTATATTTTTCAATAAGATTGATGAGCTGCATTATGCTAGATGGATTATTATTACCAAGATTTATTATCTGAAACCCTTCTAATGAAATAGCCCTGACTGTTCCTTCGGCAATATCATCAATATAAGTAAAATCCCTCTCCTTTTTCCCATCACCATACAATTGAACCTTTTCTTCTCCCATAATCCATCTGATAAATCTAAAAATACTCATATCTGGACGACAAAATGGACCATAAACAGTAAAATAACGCAAAATGGTAATATTCATCTGGTATAAATAATGATAGGTATAAGCTATCAATTCAGCAGATTTCTTAGTTGCAGCATAGGGGGAAAAAGGTGTTTCTGTTTTACAGTTTTCCTGAAAGGGTTGTTCACAACCAGAATATACAGAAGAAGTAGAAGCAAGGACATAGTGTTTTATACTATATTTCTTACAAAGCTCCAACAGATTAAAATTACCTTGAATATTGGTCTTTTGATAGGCAAGAGGGTTTTCAATAGATGCTCTTATACCGGCTCTGGCTGCTTCATTAATAATTCCCATAAAATTATATTTCTGGAATAATGTTTCTAACGAATCGTAGTCCTCGATATCAATATTAAAAAATTTGAAGTTTTTTATTCTAGTTAAATTCTCCAGCCTTTTTTCTTTCAACCTGATATCATAATAATCATTAAGGTTATCTAAACCTATAACTTGATATCCACGATTGACAAGATATTCAACAACTCTGCTTCCTATAAATCCTGCTGCTCCGGGAACCAAAATTTTTTCCATGTTTCTGCCTTTCTGATTATCCCACAAATATATTAACTTCATTTCTAAAATAAGGATCCGGTTCTAATAATAACTATAGATAACTTATTCAGCCAACTCTTAAACAATCCTTATTATTTCTTATAAATATATCTTTATTGCCAGTGTTGCAAAAAAGGCTTCTATTAGCATAAAGAAAATTACCAGGTTTTTTTCGGTAATACCGTTAAATATTTTCATTACCCATTGAGCAAATCCTACAGGTCCCGTTTTGGGACAGTAGAGCTTGCCGTCTTTATAAACACCCCACCAATTCTTACTAGGAAATCCGTGCACTGCTTTAAAAAGAAAATCAATAAAATAGGGAATAATCAATATTACTCCGGCTGTTTCAAAATTACCGATTATAACTACGCTTGCCAGAATTGCTCCAATGGAAAGTGTACCAACATCACCAATAAGTATTTTTGCCGGATACCAGTTATATTTCAATGTTGCAAGTAATGAAGCTATCATGGGTACAAGTATTATAATCACCGTAATTTTTGATTTTAATATTGATAGGATTAAAAGCCCTATGAACATGACTAACCCCATCCCAACTTCCAGTCCATTAAAACCAGCTAACATATTTACCGCATTTACGGCACCAGTCATTCCCAGGGGAAGAAGAAATAGTGTATATGCCAAACCGAAATCTACTCTTCCAATAAAAGGTATAATCATATCTGTTTGCCCTGCTTCTAATGCAACTAACGGCAAGGAAGCAAGCGCAGGAACAATAGCTTTGACAATTTGATTCATAGAAATTAAATCATCAATAATACCGATAATAATTATAAAGAGTTCTACTGATAAAACTGCTAATATAGTTACTAAAAATACTGAAGGAAAAAGATTAAAGAATGTTTTTAAAGCTATAACCAGTATCATTCCTAATCCGAAACCAAGCACCATAATAAGTCCACCCATTTCAGCAATGCTATCACTTTCAGGACTATTTTGATTTATTCCTTTAATCCCTGCCCCTTTCATAAGTGGAATAACCAAAGGGAAAGAGATATAGACACTAAGAAAAGAAACGATAAAAATTAACAAAAAATATACTATCATTTATTATCCTACTAATTTGAATGATTAAAAATTGTTATTTTTTTGACAAATATTTACTATGGCATCTGTTTCAATAGTATTTATTATTCTATTATTTTTGCAAAATGTCTTTCTTAAAAAAAGATTCTTTGTAATCTCCATCATTACTATATTCTTTATATTCAAACATTAAACATTTTTAAAATTTTTCAATAATGGTTTTATCTTTTTTAGAAGAGCCGTCACTTATTAAATATATAGTAAACAAATAATTTAGAATAAACAATCTTTTACCATATGTTATTATTAAAACAAGATTTCAGCAATAATTTTAAATTCAATGGATCAATTTAATAATACTGTTTAAAAATTAAAAAGTATTTTTGCTAGCAGCTGTTTTAAAAGAATAATCTAAATTTATTTTTAATTTTTGTCAATAAAAGTAAAATACGATATTGTTATTCTATTCAATTGAATACGCTTAACAAAATCTACAATACTATATGTACCTAAGGTAATTATTATCCAATTTGTTAATAAATGGTGGCGAATAGCCTGTCCATAATTAATACTTCCCATTGACCATAGAAAGGTCATTGAGACGTAAATAAATAAGAGTAGAGAATAGATGTATCGATTTTTTTTGTTTTTTTCTCTTACCCATAATAATATACTAAATATAATAAGAATAAATCTCATGATTGCCTCAAAGCTCCCGTAAACATCAAGCCAGTTTGATATTTGCCATGGGAAAGGCATGAAAAGATAATATAGATAAATAAGTGATGAGCTTTTAATTAAATTAAGCAGTGAGGAGGCGTCCAAAGGCATTCCATAATTTGCTCTGGCATAAGCTGAAGTCGCTTTGGTAAGTCTTTCTCTGTATCTTGCGGCATACTGAAAACCCTTTCCAGTTAAAAAAGACCTTGTTACATCCATATCTCCAACACCATATCTGACACCCAGTATTATAATTCCAAATACGAAAATTAACATTAAAACAACATTTAAAATTTTTCTTTTTTGAAATTTA
>JAXGTM010000191.1:0-3778 GCA_040774925.1 Atribacterota bacterium
GAAGGCTAACTCCTTTCTATCAGATTGCTTTACTAATACTTCAGTTTCGCCGCTACTATCTGAATTGTATACGTAGCTTAAAATATCATCTTTTGTTATACTTTTAAGAACTGCTTCGTCTATTCTCATTACCTTATTGTCTTCAAACATAAACTCAGGCCCTTCTTTTAACTCTTTCCAAAGTTCGTCAATAGCAATTTTTAAAACTCCGGAATCAATTTCTCCTTTTCCAATTCTCTCCAGCTCTCGAAAGAAAAGTTTAAGATCGGCATCTTCTGTATTAACAGAATTAACCAGGGTTAAAAGTAGGGGTTTATGATACAAATCTGATTGGATATTCTTAATGTCTTCATAGAATTTCTTTACATAAGTTAAAAGGATTAAGGACTTTAAAACTATTTTCTGCTTTTCTTCTCCACTGTAATCTTCTTCATCCCTAAATGCTCTTATTTCTTGTTTTAGAATATTGATATGTTTTCCATACCCTGCGTTCACAAAACTTGATAGATTAAATTCAAAAGCACAGGTAGCAATATCTCTTGGGTCGATAAAGGTTGCGGAAGAATTAAATAAAAAACCGTTCCTTGAAAGGATAGAATAGATGTGCTGCCTTTTTGAGTCTTCCCTATCTCCCTTGTGTGCCTCATCTAAGAAAATATACCATCTACCGTCATTGTCATAGTTCTTGAAGTCAATAATTTTCTCTTTCTGTTCGTCGCTTAAGTTATCAGACCTGTAGTAAAATACAGTGGTATCGAATAATGTTCGCCATCTTTTAACTTCTGTATACTCTTTTAGCTCTTTTAGAATTATTTTTGTCTCATTAGCGTAGTTAAACTCATCTACGTGCTTTTTAAGTTGCTCTATCAAATCGTCCCTATGAGTTAAAATCAAAATATCATATGGTGGGATTCCCTTTCTTTCCATTAACCTGGCCAAAATTTCAATAAGCTTGATAATGACAAGGCTTTTTCCGCTCCCCGTTGCCATCCAAAAGCTCATCCGGTTAATAAAATGTTCGTAAGGTATTTTCCCATTTTCTTGAGGATAATATTCTGTTAGGAGGTTGTAGATGTCTCTTTTTCTCCTGTCTAATCTAATATCCAAGTTTTCTTCTAACCCATTATCTTGATACCACTTGAAAAAATCCCTTTTTCTTTCCCCGTTTATTTCTAAGTTCTCTTTTTCCTGATAATCCGCAAAATCCTCAAAATACTTCCAGAGGACCTTTATTGCATTTTTCAATGCATTTTGCTGATAATCCCAGAGCCTTTTATCCTTTGAAAAGCTCTCCAAATCAAAAGTGTTCCAGGCCGGAGGCAAATCCTCAAACCTTAAGTCTTCAATCATATCTTGTAAAAATATTTTCATCTTTTTACCACCATATTAAAGGTTTAATCACTTTATAGTCTAAATCTTTTAGATTAATTTGTTCTCCATCTTCAAATTCTACATAATCAGGAGTAATTTTCTTTATCCACCTGCCCAGAAGGTTGGAAAGAGTTTCTGGGATGTCTATGTTAGAGTAAAGTTTTGAAAAATCCACCTTTACCTTGTTACTTTCATAATCGATTTCTAACGCCTCAAGCATCTTTAAATCTCTCATAAAGACATACTGATTATATGGGTCTTGGTAAGGATTGTCAAAGAGGTTAGAATCCTCATATTTTACTTTCCTTAACGTATCTTCGTATTGTTCGAGTTCATAATATTTAAAGAAGCCACTGCCTTGCCAGTCTACAATATTAGAGATACCACAGGGTTCATAGTTTCCTTGACCAGCTAGGTCCTCTTTCATTCTTGGTAAAGCTGTTGTGTAAAAGTGTTCTGCCATTTCTATTCCGATCCACTTCCTCCTTGCTTTCTGCATTGTTGCTGTAGTAGTGCCTGAGCCTAAAAAGAAATCTAATACTAAATCATTCTGCTTGTTGTTCGAAATAGTGATTAATTTATGTATAAACGATTCGGGTTTTTTGCCACTACCAAAATATTTTGGGCCCTCATACCCTGTTCTATTAAAGTCGTCAACCATGTCCAGGTAATTGGGGTATGGAATCTTCTTGATCTTTTCTTTATTTATTGGAATTCCTTGAAAATAATCTCCATTCTTTCGTCCTGAAGACTGGTTGGGTATATAAAAATAACGATACCCCAAATCGTCATTTCCCATACCATACACTTTGAATAAATAGCCACTACTTTTTTCAAAATCCTGCTCAAGGTATTTAACATAAAATCTTCCACTCGAGTTTCCTTGTCGAATGGATCCTCTAATATTTATTCTTTTTAAATTTTTTCTATCTGGTGTACATTGTATTAATTCGAATTCCCCAGGATTAAAAACTTCTGTTTTTTTGCCGCCTAGATCAGTAACTAAATTTGGCTTTTTTAGTTCATTTACCTGCCAAATATACTCTTCTATTGAGCTATCTTCTTTTTCTATTTTCCCAATGATATGTTTTGCGCTTTTCCTGTAATACAACAAATACTCTATAACCTCATGGACATCTTTATCTCCCTTTAATATTCTTTTATCATGCCTAACTTTTATAGCGAAATTTGCTAAATAATTAGAACTATCATAAATAGAGTCCATGATATGTTTCAAATTATAAAGTTCATTTTCATTAATACTGATACATATATTTCCTGAATCTTTCAAAACTTCTTTAGCCAAAGTCAATCTATTTAATAACATGGTAAGCCAGCTTGCATGTTTAAATTTGTCAGTATAAATAAATTCATCACTTCCTGTATTGTACGGAGGATCAATGTAAATGGTCTGTACTTTTTCTTTGAATTTGGGGAGTATCGTATTCAGTGCCTGGTAATTCTCGCTCTTTATCAGCCAGCCGTCTAAAGAATTGTCTAAATCATCAAATAATCCTAAAATTTCAAGTTCTAAATCCTTGAAGTATTTTGTGTCTATTGGTAGATATTGATATCTCTTGTTTAACTGCTTGCTCAAAAGTGCATTTTCCAGAATTTTACTTTTATCAAACTTAGCATCTATAATTCCTAATTCTTCCCACTCTTTTACTTGATTTTCAAACCCCTCATGCTTTAAGATTCTTTCTATAAGTTCAATATTTTTTTCTGCAATCCTATCCAGTGTTATCACATAATTAGAGTTCAAGGCAAACTTGGGCTTATTCCATATTTTAACCAGCTCATCTTCAAACTGAGAAATAAAATCAATAATCTTGAATGCAATATCTTTCAAAACCTGCAGTTGTTTTATTCTCTTTTCTGTCCATTCACTTTCACCACTAAAAACATATTGATAAAGCCATATATTGAACTGCTCTTGCAAAAACTCCTTAGCATTTTTATTTATGAAATAATCAACTTCGCTTTGTTTCTCAAACACCCTAAATGCTTCTTCCAAAGTGTCTTCAGTAATTGTTACTCCTTCTTTCCTCAGATCTCTTAAAATATCATTAATCTTAGTTTTCCTGCCCCTCTCAGAATAAAGAACATTAAAGGCAATTACTCCATCATTTCTCTTCCCTTTAAGCTCATAAATAATTGCCCTCTTTTCATTTGCTTTTTTGTGTTCAAGCGTAGAAACATCAAAAAAGAATTTGACATCATCTACATCTACCTCCAAGTTTTTAAACAACCTATCGGTTTTGACGTAATAGAGCATATGTGTTTTCCAAAAAAGCATTACATCCTTATCGTCAGTGTATACTTTCTCATAAACATTTTGATAGATAGGTGTGTATCTGAAATAAATCGAACCACTTTCTGAAAAATAGCGGTTAAAGAAAGTGTA
>JAXGTM010000192.1:0-3773 GCA_040774925.1 Atribacterota bacterium
AGAAAACGGAAAAGTTACTGGTATTGAGGTCATTAGAAATGGCAAAGAAGAAGAAATTGCCACTAAAGCAGTAATCTTAGCTGATGGTGGATTTGGTGGTAATAAAGAAGAAGTAAAGCAGTATTTAGCTATTGATCCTAAAGACCTTTATTCAATGGGTGAACGTAAAGCAACCGGCGATGGCTTAAGAATGCTAAAAGAAGTCGGTGGTGTAAATGACTATAAGCGGATCTTTGAAAATCATGCGGCTTCTGTTGTTACTGGTGTTAAAAAGACTTGGAACAATGGCAACTTAATGACATTGGCTACTTTACCATTACTTTGGTTAGATCAAGAGGGTAAGAGATTCACCAATGAAGACATAGTTTATGACTTTGCTTTATGGGGTGATACAACATATGCTACAGGTGGTCATTATTACTTTGTATTTGATCAAAACTTTGTCGATTATTTGAAGAATAACGTACTGAATTGGACAGGATCCTTTGAAAGAACTGGAGCTTTACTGGCTCATAAAGACATGACATATCAAGTAGGTCCGATGAAAAATCTGCAAACAGAAATAGACAGCCTAGCTGGTAAAGACCCTGTATGGAAAGAAAACAGTTTAGAAGCATTAGCTCAAGACATTGACGTACCAGAAGAAAATCTAAAAGACAGCTTAGAGCGCTATAACAAATTGGTTGCTAAGAAAGAAGATACTGATTTCTATAAAGATAGTAAATTTATGAGATTTCCTCTTGAAAAGGCGCCATTCTATGCTGTTAAGGCAGTATCAACCACTTTGGGGACAGTTGGTGGTGGATTAGTAAATGAAAATTTTGAGGCTTTAACATCAGATAGAAAGGTTATTCCAGGTGTTTATGCAGTTGGTAATGATGCTTCGGGGATGTTTGATTCATCTTATCCAACTATTGAAGGCTTGAGTAATGCTTTTGCCTGGAATTCAGGTCGAATTGCTGGTGAAAAGGCTAGTCAATTTGTGAAGAAAGAAAACTAAAATGAGTTTGAAGGACGGTCAGTATAAAGTTATTGCTTAATTTTACCGATATGTATCTAAATTTAATATAAGTTACGAATTAACTATAGAAAGTAGCAGATTAGATATCTGCTATTTTTTATGTCTAAGGATAAATGAATTAGTTTGTGAGGGATGCATTATTTGCCTGTTTGTACATTTGTGATAAAAAGATCCGCTCACCGTCTTCGTCTGGTAAGTAGGACTTAAGAAATTTACTCGATAGGGATGCTAGTTTACGTCCAATATTTGTATATTTAGGAACTTTAGGTGAAGAAAGAGAACCATCAGTGATCGAAATCATCAAAAGGATGTCTCTTTGAGGGTGCTCTAAAGCATAGCTAATGTAATTAAGAATTTTTTGAATTTGAGTGTTGTTCGACTCAGTTCGATTATCCTGTTCGACAAAGATTTCTTGTCTTCGTCCGTTTCGACTAAAACTGACGACTTCATCGGCAACGAAAGTATACTGTTGATATTTATATTGGTTCTTAAAACTACTGGTATCGAGCAGGGCAGGCTCGAAAGTCGGATTGCTGATCAGATTGATATTTCGTAATAAATTATCTGGATTAGCGGTTGGGTATCGAAAAGCATCGACTGTTTTTTCTGAAGCAGCAGACGCAGATATAAGCTTCAGGTTCATCAGGGCAGAATTAGCAGAGTAATTTGGATTCTTTTTGAAGTCCTGGGTATTGGTTATCTGAATAGGGCTTGAAACTCCTGAAAGGCGGTAAATAAAGCCTTTTTTATTTTGTGACCCCAAATTGTCCCCCACCTGGGGACTTTCTGATCCCATTTGCGTTATTTACATTATTTTTAGTCCCCAAAGTGTCCCCACTTGGGGACTTTCTGATCCCATTTGTGCTATTTGCACTAATTTTGGTCCCCAAAGTGTCCCCACTTAGGGACCACCGATCCCATTTGCGCTATTTGCACTAATTTTGGTCCCCAAAGTGTCCCCCATTGGGTACCTTTTGTTCCCACTAACACTATTTACACTATTTTTGGTCCCCAAATTGTCCCCACCTGGGAACACACTGACCCCATTTGCGCTATTTGCACTAATTTTGGTACCCAAAGTGTCCCCCATTGGGTACTTTTTGTTCCCACTTATACTATTTACACTATTTTTGGTCCCCAAAGTGTCCCCCATTGGGTACCTTTTGTTCCCACTTACACTATTTACACTAATTTTGGCCCCAAAACTGTCCCCAAGTGGGGACACCGTATTATCTTTTGCGTCTACACCAGCTAATAGCTTGTCTAATTCAGCTTGACTGTCATTAATAAACCGATTGTCTTCTTTAGTTTTATCTGCCTTAGATGCTGATTTAGAGCCTTTTTCGCCTAAATGTGCATCCCTGCCGGAAGGCTTATCTTCAGATCCATTTGATAATTCAGAAAAGTCATTCAGAAAACCATTCAATCTGCCTTGCTTTAAGCTTGCCACTCTCATTAATTACTGACCCTGATGTTTTAAATTCAGATTCCTTAGCCAAATAACTCGACTCGCCCTCGGCTCCCTTAACCTTATCGTTACTACTCTCACTAACAGTATTCTTATACTTAGACGAAGAACTGGTCTTATTATCATTAATAGATAGATAGTCTTTATTACCTATAGACAATAGGGAATAGGTATTAGATAGATCAGTACTGTTTATTTCTCCATCAAGTAAAGAACTATAGGTACTGATAGTAATAAGGGATAGCTGCTTATCTATAGGGGCAGTAGATATAGAGCGTACAAAACCAAAGTGTCTCTTAAGACTATAGGTAGGAACAGCAGAAGATACTGCAGGTTTGCTATTTCTGGGTGCCTTTTCTGGATTCTAAATCAGGTTCTTCTGGATAAAGCTATCAGGCAGTCTAAAGCCTTCTGGATCAAGTAATATCTGGTTCTTCTGGGTGGTGTTATCTGAATCCATAAATTCAACTGATATTTCTGGATTCATTAAAAGCTTATAACCAGTATTAGAAGCTAAATAAACAGAATAAGAAACGCAGGTAGATGCCTTAAACATAGCAGAGTAAAGGCTTTACACTACTACTTCAATAGCTTGCTCATTATGGCTGTTAACTGCTACTAATGGATCATCATCTAAGACAAAACCATTCTCATTAAGAAAAGAACGGCAAATCTTAGTAGGGATGTATACATTCCGTATAACTGAAGTGCTAGTAATAGTACGTGGTTTCTTCCGTTTTTGAAGCAAGCCGGAATATTGAGTCCATTTTAGTAAAATAGGATGGAAAAACCTGGTTGGATAATGTTGAACTACAGAGTAGAGCATAT
This sequence comes from Atribacterota bacterium, assembly GCA_040774925.1. Classification (GTDB taxonomy): domain Bacteria; phylum Atribacterota; class Phoenicimicrobiia; order Phoenicimicrobiales; family Stramentimicrobiaceae; genus Stramentimicrobium. Next base: position 3,318 of record JAXGTM010000192.1, read on the forward strand.
CCAACTGGCTATCATTAACAAAGCCCAATCTACAAATGAGTTGTAACAGGGTCATATCTTTTTCAGTTAGAGACAAAGAACCTTTAAAGCGTTTGGGATTAAATAAATACATGAAATACCTCCAATATATAAGTTGAAATATATATAAGAGTAGCACTTAGATTTTAGAACTCATGAAAAGCTCAAAAACCTTAGAAATGCAACGGAAGTCGAGTATTAAATCCTGACAAATTTGGTCTGTACAGCACTTTGAATTTGGAACTTATTTTTGGAACTTGAAAAAGGAGAAAAAATGGACGATTTAGGGAAAGAATCTTTATATGAAGTTGAAAGAATTGGAGATATAAAAGTAATTAGATTTAAAACAAGAACTACTAGAATCATTTGGATTACTAGTAGTTTTTGTTTTGTATTGAATTAATTGAAAATTAGTTGCTACATAATAAAATTTACTAG
>JAXGTM010000193.1:0-3693 GCA_040774925.1 Atribacterota bacterium
AGCATTCTCCGCGACATCAATGCTGCCCTTCAAGGAGACATTGTCATTGGAATGGAAGTTGCCCCTCTTATCATGAATGAGTTGAGATCACTTTATACCAAAGGAAAAAGATCTACGTCTTCCCAACTCAAAGTCCTCAGTAACCGCGAGTTGGAAGTCCTCAAAGAAGTTGCCCAGGGCAAGAACAACAATTCCATCGCCGAAACCCTGTTCATTAGTGAAAAAACCGTCAAAAATCACATCACCAACATCCTCGGAAAGCTCGAAATTGAAGATCGGATGAAACTGATAGTCTTTGCGATTAAAGAAGGGTTTTTGGAAGAGTAACTTCAAACTTTTTAACTCCTTTTAATCCCTAAAGTTTATTTCTTCTTAGGACTTTGGTCCTTATTCTTTTCTTCTCATTTTGTGCTGCAAAATTTACTATTGGGTTATTAAGCCGATTTCTTTTATCATTTGTTATTTCATAATTAGGCTACCAAGAAAAAAAGAAAGGGGGCACCTAAAAGGAGGAGAGGGTGTAAAGGATTATTAGCGTTTAAGTTTTGATGTTGGGCATAGGATTTTTTCAAAAGTAAAAAAATTAAAAAAATTTATAAAACCTCTAAATAATAAAAAAGGAGTGAAGAAAAGTGAAATATTTGATTATGGTATTAACATTTGTGTTTTTGATGGGTTCGATTGCTTTTGCTCTGTTGCCGGGTGAAGTAGGAGAATATGATTTTGATGCCAATCCAAATTTTGCACCTGCTCCAACTGAGTTGGAAAAGGATGCAATGATTGCATTATTAGAAGCCGAAAAAGCTGCCCAAGTAAATATGTTAAATACAAGTAATTACACTGTTAAAGCTATTTATGATTCCTGGGGTTATGCCGGACGATATTGTAATGGACCATACGATCCCATCCATATTAGTATTTCAGCTGAAGTTGCACAATGGGTAGAAATTTGTCTCTTTGGTACCAACATTAAATGGAAAATATATAAACCAAGCGATTGTGGTTGGTTCTATGCATATCCAAGTTGGGGGCTTATATCGTCTAATGGTAATGTTGGGCTGTTACTTACCGATATAGAAGATTTAAGTCGTCTAGATGATGAACCAGATATTATAGTAAGTCAATACCAATTATGTTTTGCGGGATTGGGTGGATCTGGGTCAAGTGACTGGTCAAATTCAGATAAGTTACCGCTTTTTATCACTGAAGATCAACTTCATACCCCATACTTATTCTGGCTCAATAATCGTATTAAGGTCGTAAGATGCGATTCTTCTTGTTGCTATAGCGATCCAGATGGCATAAATCTAAAAATATTTGCTTTGGAACAGAAGCCATGGGTTTGTGGTTATGGGGATAGAGATAATAATGGTGTTCAGGATGCAATCCAAGAATGGATGGATGCTCAACCACCGAAACCAGTATAATTTTTAAGAGTGAAGAGAAAAACCACTTTAACTTGATATTAACAATTAGAAAAAGTAGAATATACCTTAATAGTGACACCCAGCTTATAAGCTGGGTGTCACTATTTAAAACTATATGTTTTTTTGAGGGGTGGTATATTTGAAGATAAAATTTAATTATTTAGTATTTATAAATATTATTTTGTTTGTTCTTATAATGCAAAAGGATAGTTTTTCTTTAGGTTTAACTTTAAGTCCACTTGAATATGATTTATTACTTACCCCAGGAACTAGACAGGAGCTTCCTTGTAATTTAATTAATGAAACCGACAAAGTACTCGAATTTGAATGTTATTTAGCTGATGTTTATCAAGAGGAAAGTGGACAATACAGTCCAATAGTGGATGATAAGAATTATTTATTAACTCAAGCAAATCCAAAAATATCTTGTTTAAAGTGGCTTAAATTAAATATTGATAAGATATCAGTACCACCTCAAAGTAGGAAGGAAATTAAAGCTACCTTGAGTATTCCTTCTAGCGCTCGAATCGGATCATATGCGGCTGTAATAGTTTTTAAATCAGTAGGAAAACAATTACAAGATAATGCTTCAGAAGGCATGATGCCGTTAGAAACTGAATTGAGTTTGGTTACGGGTACTGTGATTTTTTTGGAAATTCGGCGAAGAGGTGTTACTGAAAGAAGAAGCGGTAAATATGGTGAAACAGAAAGTTTTAGTATAAAAAAAGAAAATGAGTATTTCAGTTTTCAATCAAAGTTTATAAATTTAGGTAATAATTTTATTGAAGGGAAAGGTAAAATTGAGGTTTATAAAGATGGTAAAAAAGTAATTGAATTTCCTTTAGGTCAAGGAAGGGGAAGAGTTTTACCTGGATTTAAAATAAATTTTACATCTTTGGTTCCATTAAAATTATTCACTCCGGGAGAATATGAAGCTATATCATATATTGATTATGGTGGATTGAGGATTTCACGTGCAATAATTAACTACAAGATAGATGAGAAGAGTTTATTTAAATCTACTGAAGCGGTTAATCAAAATAAAATTGTAGATCCAACCTTTCTTTCTATAGACAAGGGTACTTTTGAAACTAGCATATTAGCTAACTCAACAAGGAATTTAACATTATCAGTTTATAATGAATCTAAAAAGAAGTTACTGATAAATGCATTTGTAAAAGATTCTATAGATAACGTCAGCGCAAAATTTAGTCAATATATAAAGGTAAATCCAGAAAGTTTTGAACTTTTACCCTATCAGCAAAAATCAATCAAGATTAATATCGTCTCCCCTAAAGAACTACTAGATGGCAACAAATATGTCAGGATTGATTTTCTACCTCAATCAGCTGATGGTGTAGGTATCAGTGAGGAGATGAAAGAAATATTTGGGTGTAGTTCTTTTATTATTCTTAATAATAAAAAGGGTGAACAAATAAAAAAGGCTTTAATCAAAAATATTACATTGAATTTGGTTGAAAAAGAAAAAGGAAGCTTAATGCCAGGTTTTGTTATTCAATATCAAAATACTGGTAATGTCCATATTAATCCAGTGTGTGAAATTATATTAAGGCTTTTAGAAAATACGGAAAGTAAGGCTGCTACTCTTGAAGGGTATAGCGGAGAAATATTTTTAAGTTCAGGGTCTACTCTAGATGTTTTATTGCCTGGAATGGATGGGATGAGTAAATTAGGTTCGGCTAGAAATGTAAAGCCTGGTAAATATGAAGCTGAAATTATAATTAAAGATTCTGAAAAGGAAATATTAAAAGAAAAGAAAACTTTTGAATTAGTTTCCGAGTAGAAAAATACATAATTTCTTTTTAATTTTTAATGCATACCATTAAAATATCCTGGACTTCCCCCGATAAAGTGGAGGCACTAAGAAGCAACAAAACAAGCTCTCCTTTCAAACTGTTCTGGACTCAGATATCCCAAGGTTGAATGGAGACGACGGATACGATTATAGAAATGTTCAATGTATTCAAAGAGGCTACTATTGGCCTCCTGTCGAGTCTGGTATCGTTCATGATACACCAACTCTATTTTTAAGGTTTTAAAGAACGACTCAGAAGAGGCTATCATAGCAGTTTCCCTTCCCACTCATGCTAGGCAGGAAACCATGTTCAGTGAGAATATTTTGAAATTCGAAACTCACCTACTGTCTCCCTCGATCAGAATGAAGAATCAGACCAGGATGAGCTTTTCGATTCCATATGGCTTTCTGTAAAGCCATACACACTAAATCATGAGAAAGACGGTGGCT
>JAXGTM010000194.1:0-3693 GCA_040774925.1 Atribacterota bacterium
GGAGGACATGATATGAAAAAACAAAAAGAGGCAGCAGCTAAGCAAGCCACCACCCCCGAAACACCAAACAAATATAAACAAAACTCATGGAATAGGAAAGTAGAAGTTGATCTTATACTGTTAGTTTTATGGACTTCAATCTTTTGGATATTAACTGCATTATTAGTTATAATCCTATGAAAGCACAGCGATATAAAAAACCCGATTCAGTAAAAGAATTGGAGCGAATTAGTTTTATTCGCAAGAGGGAGAAACACCCGACAATACCGATTGAATTGCTTTGTAGGGACAATTTCCGTGACGATACAGCCAATGGCTTGACAAAATGTATTACAACATTCATTCAGATAAAAGGAGGGCAGGCAGAGCGAATATCAACAACAGGCCGATGTATTGATAGAACTGTTACTTATACGGATGTAGTAGGTATTACCCGGACGATGGGCAGTGTGGAATGGATTACAGGAACTGTTACAAGGGGATCGGCGGATATTTCAGCAACCATAAAAGGTAAAAGCGTTAAAATTGAAGTAAAAATCGGCAAGGATCGGCAGAGCCAGGCGCAAAGTAACTACCAAAAGGCCATTGAAACGGCAGGAGGTATTTATTACATTGCTAAAGACTTTACAAGTTTTTTAGATTGGTACAATAATACTTTTGCCTATGAAATCCGATGAAAGATATTTTCAATTTCCACTGTTTTTGCTTCGTGATTTAATGACAGATAAAAATAAAGCAATGAACAACATTATACGATATGGATTATTTTCTTTTGCTGAAAAATCCAAATGTGATATTAATGATGTAATCAAACAGCTAATATACTGTTATTACCGCAACAGAGCCGAAATTTGGGACGATCTCTATCAGATGGTTGATTCGTATGTTCAAAGTGGAGATATTGAAATAGATGAAGATTATAGCGGATTTAAAGGATGGGCGGAATTTGACCCTGAAATAGAAACTTTATCGATAGAAGAAATTTTCAAAACTGACTCAGCATTTAGAGACAGAGCGATTGACTGGTATAGAGTAAGACAATCATATTCATGTATGCAAATAGAAGGAGATTATCAGAACTCTTTTAATGTAGGTAAAAAGATTCATGCAACAATACCGGCAGGAGAGCCGATGCCGATGGTTGATAAAAAACTATTGTTTGAATTTAGAGATAATGAAAAATCTGAATTTGAAATGATGCAGTTTGTTGTTAATATTGGCATACGCTCAATTATTGGGAAAAAGAACTTTGTCAAAACAAATAAGCAGATGATTTTATGCAGGGCATTCGGTTACAATACCATAAAAGATTTGCCGAATCAGATGCCTGATGTTTATTATAAGTACTCGAAAAGATACCATATCGACAAGGTACTGGAAAGTTTGGAACTTGATAACTGGAACTTACATTTCTACTCACACAACATAAGGGGAATTTATGTTGGATTTAAGAAAAAAATATCATTAGAGGTTTTAATAAAATTTGCCGAAATGAAAAAAAAGAAAAACAAGATTCAGGATTTGAAAAATGCTAAAAAGGCAGCAAGAGAAAAAGTGTTGCAGCAGATTCAACAGCAACAAGCATAACAGGACAACAACACAAGTACAACAGGACTACAGCAGGACTACAGCAGCTTAAATAATATATTCAATAAGGTTCTTAAATAACCTCTTAAATAATCTCTTAAATAATCTCTTAATAAGTTTACATTGAATTTTATTCAATGACGATAATATAATTTTTGCTATTAAACAACGCTGAATTCAAAATTAACAGCAAACTTAGCAGTTATTTGCTTAGAAAATCAAATTCGTTAGTGTCTTTTTTCTCCATTAGATAGTTTAGAATTCTGTTCATTAACGTAATGATTTCCCTTTGTTGTTTGATCAATTCGTTTATTCTTAACATCCATGCATCGAACAATCTAAAAACTAATCTGGATAATTATAACTTCATAAAAATCTCCTTTTTATTTCACCATTTACCCAGCTTAAAGTATAATATCCTTTTGATACTATGAAATTTCCATATGCGTTTTGCCCTTTATAGCTAAAAGATATGCAAATTTCATTTTTATCGTTTACGTAAATAAAACCCTTGCTCTCTGCAATTGGGGTATAACTATTGGAATTTTTCAAGTTCATTTTGGCATAAAATGAACCCATTCTGCATTCACTCTTTAAAAATATTTCAACATGCTGCATATGCTTCTGACTCATAATGAATTTCTCATTTTTAGGGTTTGAAAATGTTACTTCTTCCCAGTTTTTGTAAATTTCTGTATCCATAATTTTATTTACAGTGCTATCAGGCATTTCAAATTTCATAGGAATTTCTTCGCCAACTCCGCTCTCAAATACAGTATAAAACATATTTTCTTTTATGTAATGGTCTTTGTCCTGTCCATGGCAAAATGCAACAAAGAATATACATAAAATTGATAACATTAATGATTTAGTCATAATAGTATTTTTTATAGGTTTAACATATATTGATTTCTTCATTTCAATAAATTTAAGGGGATTGTTGTCCAAAAGTACTAAATTATTTCAAAATAACAAACAAAAATTGAAAAATTAGCAAAAAAATCTTTGTGCCAATGGAATAACAATCGGTTTTGTTTTGCGCAAAATGCCGGGGGGGGTGCTACTTAGTTAAGTCAATCCGGGTGCCATCAATAATTATATTGATTTGTTCCGGTGATTCATCAGGTTTTACGTTTTCCTGCTCTATTTTAGTCGGAATTACATATTTCAATAATCTTTCAAAGATAATTAACCGGTCTTTTGCATCTACATTATCAAAATCCTTTTGTATTGTTTCAAAATTAGATTCAACAAACAATTGAATTTTTTCTTTCATTTCTGCCGTTACTTTGTTTGGTGTCCCTTTTGGCCTGCCGTTGGGATTCCCTGTTTGTCCTTTTTTTTGTCCCATGACGATATGTATTTGAATGTTATTTGCATATTCACACTACAAATATAGTAAATATCGATAAATAAACATATCGTATATACGCAAACAATATATAAGGATTTATTTTTAATGCAAATTGAAGCTATTAGATACATAAAAAAAGGGACTAAGAGCGGGAAATAATCCCTGTTTTAGTCCCTTTAGTTTGTAACTATTTGATAATCAAAATATGTTGCGGAGAGAGAGGTACTATAAATACAATTTACCACTATTTTAATCAGTTTTATTTCAGCCTGATTACTAAATATATAAGATACTAACAGTTTAGAAAAATATATTGTAATTTGTTAGGATATATCAAATATAGTCCCTATATTTGCAGGGTAGGGACTAAAAATATATTCATCATGGCAAAGTTTAGCATTAAGTACAAAACATTATTTTTCCCGGATAAGGAAGGGACAAAAGAAACCGGTTATAAACCTGATGGGAAATTAAGAATCCGTTTACGTTGGTCGGATAATGTAGTAAATTTTAATTTAGGTTATCGTGTTGAACTTGCAAAATGGGAATCAGATGCTCAGAGATGCATTTCAGGGACTTCACACGGCACTAAAAAAGTAACAGCTAAAGAGATTAACTCAGAGATACAAAGGGCAGAGGATGCCATTTCTGATATGTTTAAAGAGTATGATACAAAAAAGGTGCAACCAACGGCCGACATGGTACGAAATGAATTTAACAGCCGGATGGATCGTGATGCAAAAATAAAAAAA
>JAXGTM010000195.1:0-3671 GCA_040774925.1 Atribacterota bacterium
TGATCCGTCAACTGGGACCAATATTTTATTAATTAGTTCTCCATCCATGTTATCACCGTTTTCAACTTACACATTTACTATATAACTTTTTCCTTTATCTAATTTTTTTAGAAATATCTAACAATAATTTTCATGATTTATGGATAAAAATAAAATATTTTTTAATTAATTTCAAGGATGATTAGTTTAATATAGTGGCCCTAAAATTAGGGCCAATCATCCCAATGCCTGTTTATATTTTTAAATTAAATACAAATGTGCTCTGATAAGACCTTAAAGGTGAAAGCCAATCATAGGAATTAAGGCCCAGAAAAATCTATCATCTCATAAACTCCCCAGTTTATGTCTGGGCCCTAAAATTATGCTGCCATTTTTTCACGCCTATGCCTGGGTAAATCTATAGTCTTCTTGAAACCCCCGACCCAGGCAATTTTAAAAAAACAACGGCTATTCTTAGCACTTCAAATTAATACTAAATAAATTATACACTAGCATAGTGGTAGTATATCTGGCCTTAAAATTAGGGCCATTTCTTTTGGCTTGGAAAATGATATTCAATTTAGCTAATCCTTAATCAAAAGGTATCCTATCCATAATAAAAATAAAGGAAATATCATTAATAATAAGATACCAAATAAATTCAGGAAATACATATTGCTTTATGGGAATCCCATAAATACAACCAACGGGCTAATCTTAAAAAACAGAAATAACATAGGAAGTGAATATTTAACAAGTATCAATCCACCTACACCCATTACCAATAGTCCAAAAATTCCTTTGATTGCACCCATCATACCTTACTTGTTGCTTTCGTTATAAAATTTGTTGTCGATTAAATCTATTGAACATACTTACTATTTCAAATAACAATTGATTGATTATAATGTTCATTTCCTTCTTTCCATAATTATGTTTCTTTACCAAAGATTTTTGTCAAATTTTATCTTTTCCAAATGTAAATTTTTTAGATTTTTATGGCCCTAAAATTAGGGCCGATGTATTACGAAGTGGCATGGATAATGAAGGCATGAGGGAATATCACTGTTCTAGGTGCGGGGTAGTTTTGGCTAGGCCGATTGAGATGGCTGCGTCTTATTGTTATGATCCTAAAAGTGAGAAAACTTTCCTAGTTTGCAAGAAGTGCAAGAGAAAGAAGGATAATGTTATCTGGTGATACAATCTAAATATTTGATTAAGCATAATAAACTATTAACCTAGTCAAGAATCTCTTTTAATTTCTTATACATTATTTTCTTTCGTTCATCTATAAACTTCTCATAATTTTCAACTTTCCATAGGTGTTTGTCATTTGGTATATAGCTCTTGGTCAAGAAGAACTCGTCTTGACCATTTATCCATTCCTCAAAAGTTGAATTACTCTTCTTTTTATTTTCATTGTCAGATAGTATTTGTAAATTTCCGATATCATTGATAAGTTCTATAGAATATTTTTTTTGTAGATTTTCTACTGGAAAAATATGATCTATATTTGGTTTACCGCAACTTGATATAGGCGCAAGATTAAATTCTGGAAATAATAATCCTAGTACAAAGAAATCATTTCTATCGTTGTATTGTATGCTGTTAAATAGATCTTTCCTAATCTCCATGCTTTTTCCAGGAGGTAGTTTAAATTTGATTTTTTCTAATGGGAATGAATCATTTTTTTGTTTTATTATATCACGGCATATTCCCAATAAATCGTCAGTTTGACTACTAAAGAGGTTTGTAAGCAAAACTGTATAAAGCCATTTTTTCATTAATTCTTTATCTCTAATAATCTCAGCTTTATTGCTTTGATAATCTTTTATCCCTTTATAATATGTGTAATAAATTAAAGGAATTAAACTATTTTTAGTTGTTAATTGCTTCTTTGTTACAATTCCAAAATCATGAGATATCAAATTTATAACTGCCAATATACTATGCTTTATATTATTCCATCTATCTTCCATTAAGCTAATATTCTCTTTAGAGAAATTTTCAATTTTATATCTAATTTCTTTATCTATTAATACCAGAGAAGTCTTAAGTATAAAATCATTATCAAAGTTAAAATTATCATTTTGATTTATTGTCTTAATTAAGTTATTGAATTCTTCAAATGCAGGAATTTTCCACTTAAGCTTTATCATAGAGAACAAAAGGTCTGATTTTGAAAGCTTCGTTCCGCCAGAATTAGTTCTAATGAAAATATCAAGAACTTTTTCATAATCTTCTTCTTTTTCGATATAGTAGTATATTGGATAAGTAGTTGTTAGGATGTTGTATAAATGTAATAAATTAGTTTTGGCCAAACGTAATTCTTTTCCTTTAAAATCTTCATACTTATTGGATAGCTCATCACCATAAGATATTGCTTCATCTGTTTTAAGATTGGCAAAACTTTTTATTTTCACCCACAATTTAGCCTTATCTTCCCCAGTTAGCCTATCCTTTTCGATTGTTGAAAATGTAGAATCTGAATTTTTAAAAAATTTTGTTTCATAAATAATCTCATGGTCTTCTTCATTATCATCAAATTGCGGTTTTTCACTCAACAAATTGAAATATAACTCTTTTCCATTATAACTACCCTCAAGTGCAATATAAAGTGACTGTAGTCTCTGTTGCCCATCAAGAACAAGCCAATAATATTGTTTAGGGGATTTAGTATCTATTTTATTTTTTGTTTCTTTCTTTTTATAATCCCTTATAAAATTCAATCTAGTTATCTCTTCTTTTTTTTCTTCAATATGCCATAATAGAAATGTTCCTATTGGGTACCCCCTCATCATCGAGTCAAATAATTTATACATTTGCTTTTCATTCCAAACAAGTTCTCTCTGTATATGAGGGAGAAAACATGTTTCGTTTATTAGTTTCATCATTTCAGAAATAGTACTATGCTCATACTTCATTTAAATCCCCATTACACTCGTTAATTTTAAATAGACATAATTCATTTACTTTTGTCATTTATAAGAATATTGAAACATGAATAGAAAATAGGGAAAAATTATTCTTTTCAAGTACAATTATAAACATAGAGTGCCATTACAAGAAGATTACAATGACCTGGGTAGAAGAATCTGTTCCACTAACAAAGGAGAATGTAGATAACATCCTGAAATACCTCCCACTGTTAGAAGACAAGGCCAATAAATTTTATCGTGAAGCCTCTCAAGACGAATCTGGAGCAGTCGTACTACCTTTTTACGTTCTGACAGGCATCGGGCTAAAGTTCTACGAGGACCTCTACAAGGAAGGATTTGTAACTAAATTCAAGTGGATGGACTGGATTACTGAAGCCAGAGAATACTCTGCCAGTGATGAGAAGCTATCCAAAGCGGATCTAAACGATATCCGAAGGCTCCTCACAATAATAGTCAGGCAGGGCAGATTCTGCGAGGGTCTGCTTGAAGAAACAATAGAAAGCGGATTGATGCTAAAAATTCTTAAGAGATTAAAGGAGATTAGGAAAAAGATGGACTAGGCCCTAAAATTAACTTGTTATTAGAAGAAAAACAATACCACATTGACTATGTAAAGTGTGCGGGGGAAGGGATTCGAACCCTCGAAGACCTGCGTCACCGGATCTTAAGTCCGGCGCCTTAGACCATGCTCGGCAACCCCCGCCTAGAAAAACATCTAAGCCCATCTTTTATAAAATTACCTGATAATATAAA
>JAXGTM010000196.1:0-3644 GCA_040774925.1 Atribacterota bacterium
TATACATTATAACCATTATTGTAGCTATAATCGGAATATTTATCGGTTTTTTTATAGCTAATTTTGTTGCAAAAACAAAATTGTCTGCTTGTGAAGAAAGTGGTAAAGCAATTATTGAAAATGCCAAGAAAGAAGCTGAATCTATTAAAAAAGAAGCCCATTTGCAAGCCAAAGAAGAATCATACCAAATTATCCGAAAAAGTGAAATTGACTGTCAGCAAAAAAGAAATAAATTAGAAAGTATAAATGAACAGTTAATTAAGAAAAGCAATAGTTTAGTCCAAAAGATAGAATTAATCGAAACTAAGCAAAAACAAATTGACGCACAAGAAAAAGAGGTTGAACAAAAGTTACTTGAAACTAATAGACTTCATCAAAAACAAAGAGATGAACTGTTGAGAATTTCCCAGATAAATATTGAAGAAGCAAAACAGTAATTACTCGATCGACTTGAAAAAGAATTGAGTCATGAAGCTGGTAAGATCATAAAAGATATTGAAGAGAAAGCCAGAGAAGAAGGTGAAAAAAAAGCACAGAACATTCTCTCTATGGCTGTTCAACGATATTCTTCAGAATATACAGTTGAATCTACGATATCAGTTGTCCATTTGCCTAATGAAGACATGAAAGGTCGCATTATAGGTAGGGAAGGGAGAAACATAAGGACCTTTGAGCGAATAGCAGGAGTTGACCTTATAGTTGATGATACTCCAGAGGCAGTAATAATCTCCGGTTTTGATCCAATCAGACGTGAAATTGCCCGAATTGCACTAGAGAAACTAATCACTGATGGCAGGATTCAACCTGCAAGAATAGAAGAGGTAATTGAAGCATCAAAAAAAATTGTTGAAAATAATATTAGAGAAGAGGGCGAAAAAGCTGTATTTGAAACAAATGTTAGAAATTTGAATCCAAAATTAATTAATATTTTAGGTAAATTAAAGTATAGAACTAGTTATGGACAGAATGTGTTACAGCATTCTAAAGAGGTAGCATATTTTGCAGGTATGATGGCCGATGAGCTTGGCTTAAATTCAAGTTTAAGCAGAAGGGCAGGATTACTTCATGATATTGGCAAATCAGCCAATATGGAGGTTGAAGGACCCCATGCACTGATAGGTGCAGATATTGCCAGAAAAAATGGTGAATCACCTAAAGTAGTTAATGCTATTGCAGCCCATCATGAAGATGAGAAACCTGAAACTGCAGAGGCTATATTAATACAGGCAGCAGATGCTATTTCTGCATCTAGGCCGGGAGCCAGAAGAGAAATGCTTGAAACCTATATTAAAAGATTACAGCAATTAGAAGAAATAGCTAATTCATTTGAAGGGGTAGAAAAATCTTATGCCATACAAGCCGGCCGAGAAATAAGAATAATCGTTAATCCTCTTGAGATAGACGATTATTTAGCTACAAAACTGTCTAGAGATATTTCTAAAAAAGTAGAGAAAAATATTGATTATCCTGGGCAAGTTAAAATTAATGTCATCAGAGAAACACGTTCAGTCGAATATGCCAAATAATAATTTCATATAAATATAATTGAACTGAAAAGCGTGATAAAAGAGAAGGGGATATATTTTAATGTATTTCCTTCTCTTTTTTTATAGATGCCCGGATTAGCTATAAAAACGCTTTATAAATATTCTGTTTTACCTCCTTTAATAATAATAAAATTTATAAATAATTATATTTGTGAAATATTATCTAGTGGGATATTTTTATAGACAAATAATATTTGACAAAAGATTTAATTGGAAAGATATAACTAAAAAGATGGAGTTCTAATGAATTCTTATCATTGGAGTATGTGGAATGAAAGATCTAATAGAAGTAGAAAATAAGAAAAGTTTATTTTATTTTATCAAAACATATGGATGCCAAATGAATGTAAATGATTCTGAATATCTAACTGGCCAATTGGAAGAAATGGGCTATATTTCTTGTAAAGATATGGATAAATCGGATTTAATTATTCTAAATACCTGTTGTGTTAGAGAAAAAGTGGAGCAAAAAATATATAGTGCTGCTGGTAGGATTGCTAAAATTAAGAAAAAAAGACCCGAAATAATATTTGGAATATGTGGCTGCTTGGCTCAAAAAGAAAAAGATATCCTCGCAAGAAAAATACCATTTGTTGATCTAGTATTTGGTCCTTCTCAAATAACCAATTTTGTTGAGATAATAACCCATTTAAAGGAAAATAAAATTAAGGAACCATTTGTCTTATGTAATAATTCTGCGCCTCTAAACTTAAAAAATAAACCTGTAAAACACCAAAGTTCAATTACCGCATTTATTCAGATAATGAAAGGATGTAATAATTTTTGCTCGTATTGTATAGTCCCTTATACTAGAGGGCCTGAAGAAAGTAGACCTGTTAATGAGATAGTAGAGGAAATTGAGATATTAGCTGAAAATAATTACAAAGAAGTCATGTTATTAGGGCAGAATGTTAACTCATATGGGTTTGGATTGAAATATGGAGATAATTTTTTAACTCTGCTGTCAAAGGTAAATGATATAAAAGGGATTGAAAGGATAAGGTTTACAACTTCACATCCAAAAGATTTTAATTTAAATTTGATTGAAGTAATAAAAAACCATAATAAAATATGTGAACACATTCATTTACCATTGCAATCCGGTTCAGATAATGTCTTAAAACAGATGAATAGAAAATATGATATGGAACATTATTACGATATTATTTTGAATATAAGAAAGCATATTCCTGATGTCAGTATAACAACCGACATCATGGTCGGTTTCCCAGGAGAAACTGAGACTGATTTTCAAGAAACAATTGATGCCTTTCAAAAAATAAGATTCGACTCTGCTTACAGTTTTATCTATTCAAATCGAGAAAATGCATTATCTCCTTTTTTATGTAAAGAAATACCTATATTTATCAAAAAAGAACGCCTATGGAAGCTAATGGAAATTCAAAATACCATTAGTACTGAAATAAATCAAAAATATATTGATGTTACGGTAGAAGTATTGGTTGAAAAAAAATCAAAGAAAGGGATAGAGAACCAATATTGGGGAAAAACCAGAACTAATAAAGTAGTTGTCTTTTCAGATTCACAAAAGACAAATTTAATAGGAAACCTTGTTTATGTTAAGGTTAAAAAAGCAGATTCTTATACTTTATTTGGAGAATTAACGGATGCAAAAACTTAATAGGATAGCTATCTTAACAGGTCCAACAGCTACCGGGAAAACCGAAATATCACTTAGAATATTGCAGATTTTACCGGATATAGAAATTGTTTCTGCTGATTCAATGCAAATATATAAAAATATGAATATTGGTACAGATAAACCTAATAGAACATTATTAGAAATATATAAACATCATTGCATTGATGTAGTCGAACCCTCAGATAATTTTGATGTTAAAAGGTATGTTACACTAGCTAAGGATAATATTTTTAATATTTTATTTAGAGGTAAAAAACCCCTAATTGTGGGAGGAACTGGCTTATACATAAAATCTCTCATTAATCCAATCTTTGATGGCCCTGGAAGAAATCAAAATATTAGAGATAGGCTGTTAAAAATAGAAAATAAAAAAGGTAATGTGTTTTTATATAAATTATTAAAAAAATATGATCCAGAATATTCAAAAAAGATAA
>JAXGTM010000197.1:0-3640 GCA_040774925.1 Atribacterota bacterium
TAAAATTAAAATAGTTAGTGAGGTTTTGATGTAGTATGAAAGAAAAAGTCTTTAATAATATAATATTTATCGGTTTCGTTTTTTTACTGCTTGCATTTTCTTTGAAATGTTTTCTCATTTCTTTTGGTTTGTTACAAGAAGAATACCTGCTCAAATTAATAAATACAAATATACACTTAATATATTCAAGCCTTATTCATCAAACTGTTTTTATTTTAATAGGGTTATTTATATTATTTATTGCTCTTTATATTATTTGGTTAAAACAGAAGATGGTACAGCTGAAGCCTTATATAAAAGTTGTTACTGAGTCAGGAGAAATAAAAATTTCATTATATTCTTTGGAGCAGATTATATTAAATATTCTCAATGAGGTAAAAGATGTAAGAAAAATAAAACCGGAAATACAGCTCCAAAAAGAAGGAACACTTAAAACAACATTACAGCTGATTATTGATAAAAACTGCAATATTCCGGATACTGCCAGTGTGATCCAAAAAAAGTTAAGAGAAGATCTTCCGAAGGTAAGTGGTGTTAAAATAGATGAACTAAAAATAAATATTGAAAAAATTGAGTATGATTAAAATATTTACAAAGTTTAATAATTAAGGAGGTTAAAGATCTATGGCTATTATGAAAAGTGAGAAGAATGAAAAACCTGAAGTAGACAAAAAAGATATGGAATTAGGAAATATATCTGTTTCAAAAGATGTTGTAGCAATAATAGTAGCAATGGAGGCAACTAAAGTAAATGGAGTAGTAGGTTTGACTGCTGGAAGAAAAGGCCCCTCTGCCCCTATACTGGATAAGAATAATTTAACTAAAGGTATAGATGTTTCAATGAGCCAAAACCAAAAAGAAGTTGCTATTACAATATCTTTAGTAGCAAACTATGCAGTAGGAATATACCAGGCTGCCAGAGAAACTCAGAAAAAAGTTAAAACAGCGGTTGAGTCAATGGCTGGTTTGGTTGTGTCAAAAGTAGATATAAATGTGCTCGATGTTAAATTTAAAGAGGACATTGAAGAGGAAAAAATAAAGGAAGATATAAAGAAAGAGCCTCAAATTGAAGAAAAGGAAAAGACTGACACACAAAATCAGAAAAAGTAATTGAAGAAGAAGCATTATTCACATGTACTATGAAGAGTAATTAATTCAGAAATATTTCCCTGAATATTTACATATTGGGGAAATATTTTTAATATTGTCTAAATTTTTGTATTCTAATTTTATTAAAAATAGTATTTTCATCATATTCTTATTCCATGTTAAAGATAATAACGGAAAGAAAGTGGCAATGAAAAGGTTTACTCTTAAAAACATATCAGTCTTGGATAGTAAGCAGCATGTGTAATTCTTTAATTAAACATCTAAAACCCTGTAAAAACATTAAATACAGCAATATTTCAATGAAAAGAAATATAAATTGAATATAATGAGTGTTGCCTGTTTGGAAGGAAGAGTTAGAATGTATTGAAAAATAGTGAATTGGGTTAGAGGAAAATATATAGAAAATTTTAAATAGCATATCAAAATATTTTATAAAGATAGTTTTCCATTATGAATGGAGTTATTATGTTACCAGAAATAGTAAAATTATTTTTTGCATTATGCCTGATCATTTTTTTATTAAAATTAAAGGTTGATCTGTGGCTTACCTTGATTATTGGTTCCCTTTCCATTGGTTTATTATTCAATCTAGGGTTTAAGCAGATTATTGAAATATGGAAGGGCACTATTTTAAACTTTGAAACAATAAAGTTACTATCTATAGTATTTATAATATATTTCCTTAGTATAATTTTAAAGCAGTTAAAAAAATACGAAGGAATGGTAATCTCTTTACAAAAATTAATCCATGATTACAGATATATAATGATGTTTATATCATCTTTTATAGCTCTATTGCCTATACAGGGTGGAGCAATATTTTCTGCACCCATGATTAAATCGATAGGTGAAAATAACAACACTAATCCCGAAAAAAATATGTTCATAAATTACTGGTTCAGACATATCTGGGAATTTTTATGGCCTCTCTATCCAGAGATCATTTTATATGCTACATTGTTAAAGATTTCGATCAAAAATTTAATTATAATATTAGCTCCATTGGCATTTATTTCAGTTATAATTGGCATTTTCTGGGTGCATAAAAACCTTACCTATAATCGTTTAAAGGAAAACGATAGTAAAGTGTATTGGAAAATTGCTTTAAAAGAATTTATTCAAAATACATGGCCTATTTTATTTATTTTTCTAATGGTTATTTTCTTTAACCTCGAACTGCTATATTCTCTTCTCCTAACACTTTTAATACTTTTTGCCCTACACTATGAATTAAAAAGTAAAATAATAGGATTTTTCCAGGAAACATTTAAGAAGAGTTACGCAACTTTGCTATTAATTTTTGGTATTCTAATATTCAAGGAAATGCTGGAATATACTCAAATAATAAAAGTTTTACCGGAATTATTTATTTCTAAAGGTATTCCCATAAATATAATAATAATTTTTATTCCTTTCTTAGTTTCATTTTTTACCGGTAGTATTTTTGCCAGTATTGGAATATGTGCACCTGTTTTTTTAGGATTTCTTTCTAGTCCATCTGGTGCAATCAATATAAGCCAGGTAATTATTTTATATACAGCAGCTTATATTGGAATGATGGTTACACCAATACACCTTTGTTTGGCTATAACGAAGGATTTTTTTCAAATAAATATGAGGCAATTCTATTACATTCTTTTCTCAAATCTATTTGTTTTTATTAGTGTTTCATTGATTTATTATGTTTTGATGATTAGGTTTTATTAAAAAGATATTTTTGCTATAAAACCATTTTAAAATGTAATGAGTTTCAGGTGGTACAATTTCATATATTGTTAAAACTAGAAAATAGGAGAAAAGATACAGGTATTGCCAAATATATGAATTTGGTGATGGAAAAACAACCTAAAAGAAGACAAGGGTATATATCTAAATATAAAAATTTAATATAATATATACCCTTATCACCCATACTATTGCAATAAAGCTTAATAGGAAAAATTAAATTACTTGATCCAGTTTTGTCTGAATAGCCTGTGGAGGAACCGCTCCGACAATGCGATCTAATTCTTTGCCATCTTTAAATATTAAGAGAGCAGGAATCCCCTGAATACTATAACGAGCAGCAATGCTCTGGTTATCATCAACATTCAATTTACAAACTTTGAGTTTACCAGCATTATTTTTTGCAATTTTTTCTACAGTAGGAGCTATCATTCTGCATGGCATACACCATGGAGCCCACATATCTACCAATACTGGAATAGGCGAATCGAGTACTTCTTCCTGAAAATTGCTTTCATTTATGTCCATTAATCCTTGTTCTGACATCATTGACTCCTTTTAAATCTTATTTTCCATTAATTTTTCTAATAATTTCAATCCTTTTATAATGGATTCAATATCCTCATTGTTGAATTTTGAGAATAATAATTGTTCAAAATATTTTTCTTCCTGATCAATCTCTTTTTTCAAGTCATTTCGGCAATAGGGACATACGATCCAGTCCGGCTGAGCGATTCGCCCGCAGGAACTGCAGGTGGGGACCAGCGGTTCCTTGCAATAGGGGCAGTCTTGAAAATCCAGACTA
>JAXGTM010000198.1:0-3632 GCA_040774925.1 Atribacterota bacterium
GAATCCTTTTTAAATAAAAGATTAAAAAAAATGGGAATCAAGTCTTGGTTCTTGAATTTTGCTCAAAGATCTTTTTTTGAAATATTTAATCTTCTTTTTCCGTTTTTGAGATCTTTTTAATAGTCAGTTATCTGCAAGTATGGCAATTCTCGTTTTGGGAAAAACCACTTAAGACCCTAAAAAACGAAGGTTATACGAAACCAATCCTTCATTCCAAAGGAATAGCCGATGGCCTAATAATAACTGTATCAATACCCAAGGCAAAGCGTCTTGCATTCATTCGAGAACTTGTTCCCCAATCCCGTAAAGACAGTAACGAAATATAATATAACGCCATCCTTAGAGTAACTTCTCTTTGTGCAGAACCTACTTTGTATTTTTTCCAGTTTCCAATTACTCAATCCCTCAATCCTACAGCTATTTAAAAATTCAAGAATCAAGACTTGACATACAGAAGATTTATTAAGGTCTAAAAATTTTATTGAAATTTTTAATCCATTATCTATTTCCCAGTTTTAACTATGTTTCCATATTTATCCCATTCTATATAGGTATCCGGTTGTTCAACATCATTAATATATGCAATTTCATTGTATTTGTCTCCACTGTTTGTGAAATTAATCCATACTCCATCTTTCATTCCATTTTTATAAGACCCTTCAATTTTTTTTGAGCCATTATCAAACCAAGTTCTCCATAATCCTTCTTTTACATTATCAACGTACTCCCCTTGAGTCAGAATTTGTCCAGTTATTAAATATTGTTTCCAAACTCTATTCTTTTTCCCATTTAAATATTCTCCCTCAAACATCAAATTCCCATTTTCAAACCACTTTTTCCATATTCCATGTTCAATTTTTTTGCCATCTTGTTCATAATAAGTATATTCTAGTTTTATCCTGTCTTTGGAGTAATACTCTCGTTGATACTTTACTTCAATTCCTTCATAAACCATCGTATTTGGTTGCGGTGTTACGACATTTTGATTTTTTTCGTTATTTATATCTTCATCTGGACTATTAGTTGATTGAGGAGAAGACAATTGGGAAACCTCTGTTTGATTTTGGTTATTTTTTTCAATGTTATCCTCAGTTTCTTCCATTGAAATCTGGTCATTATCTTTATTTTTTATTTGTTGATCATTGTTTTTTAAATAACTTATTTGATCAGCGTCTATTATTTCATCTTCTTGATCCAAATCTTCACCAAAACCTTCCAGTTTTATAATATCTTCTACTTGGATTTGACCTGAAGATGATTTAATCATCACAATTGATAAATTATCCTTGATAGTAATAATAATTCCCTTCCCAACCAACATTAATTCCTGATCAAGTATTTCTTTGGTTTTTGGATCGATAATTGCGTCTCCAGGATGATAAATTGCAATCGCATCCCCCAAGTGTATCCCAGAATCTTTTCCAAGATTTATATAAACAACTTTTTCACTTTGTAAATCTCCAACTTTTACAACATAACCTTCGATAGGAACTGGCCCTTGGGATACAATTTTTTCATCCATTTTCTCGATGAATTTCTCAACAACCCTTTCACAAATTGTATTCACGGCGGATAAAGCACTAATGCTAGAACTTGAAGTAACACCAATGGGTATTGGTAAGCTAATTGATGTTGATGATTGTTTGGCTTTTTCTTTTTCAACCACTGAATAGAGAATTTCTCCTGTTGTTACGTCTATAATTCGAACAGTGAGAACCACTCGAACTGACGAAGAACCTATACCTATTCCTGCAATATTGATCTTACCGCTTCCGCTCCGACTTACGTCGGTTAAACTACCAGTAATTATATAATTTACCCCAATCATCTTACCCAGTTGAACAACGGTTGAAGGATCAACTAATCCGGATAAATTCTGAAAACCTTGTTCATTAACAATGGAGTTTAACTTTCCTCTTTCAAAAACTCGAAACCGTCCGCTATTTACTAAGGCATTAATCATTAAATCAGTAATTCCTTCTGATAAGTCTTCTTCAAACCCCATCCCAGGCACAGTGACTCCAAAATCTACTACTGCAACCCGGGTGTTTGAAGCAGAATTAGCATTTATAGCAGAAAAAAATACAGATACAAAAACCAATATAATAAGAATGGCGTATTTAGAACGTAGTCTCAATTGCTTCTTCCCCCTATTCCATATTCTCTTGGTTTTCGGTATTTACTCCAACATTAACTTGAACATTTGGTGCACTCGACTCAGTGGATATAATTGGTCTTGTGTCTTTATTTAATTTTGCATTAACTTTTAAAGCTGGATTGGCTTCTATTTTTTTTATCCATGGAATGTAACCTGAAAGGCTTACAGTAAGTTCAACAATTCTTCCTTGTTCAAGTTGAATTTCGCAAGGGGTATTACCATAGAATATCCCTCCTATTTCAACGTCAGCTCCTTCTGGTTCAGAATTAACTTTGATTGCAATTTTTTGACTTTTCGTAACTGGTTGATTCTGCATAGTAATCATTTTGTCGTTAAATTTTTTTACGGTTTGGTTTATGGCTTCCTGGATCAATTCCTGATAAAGACTATAGGAAGATTCTTCGATATTTACATTAAGAGCTTCCGCAGGTGAGTTTTTTCTTAAAGCAGTAGCTTGGTCAATAAAAAAGACTAAACCTTTTTCTGCATCCACAACTCGTAAACCAACTGTTACAGATATACTTGTTCTTTTTGTTTCTATTCCATATCCGGCATATCTAGTTGTTTTACTGGAAACATCAATAACATTTCCGGTTACCAAATAACGGGCTCCTAACATTTTTCCTAATTGTATTGCATATGACGGATCTACCAATCCAGAAGAACTGCTAAATCCAATTTCAGTCAAGGAATTTTGAACAGTCATACGATCTGCTAAAGTAAAATTGGCCCCATTTGATAAGGCACTTTCTAAAAATTGAAGACCCATATTACCTAAGTCAGGTATTTGCAAAGAAGAATTATTAGTAAAAGAAACAACTGCTAAAATAGGTAAATTTTGAGAATATGATATTTGAAAAAAAGATAAAACAAATATTATTATAAAAATTGCGAATACATTGAATAAGTATTTCATAATATTTTGCCCTCCTCCATAATTAAATAGTCAATTCTTTATAAAAATAATAAATTATTAATTAATCGAATTTCTTTATTGAATTCCTAGAAAAATATCATTTTTATATTACAATAAGTCAATTTCCATACTCAAAAAATCATAAAGTTATTGTTATTGAGTCACAGGTATTTCTACCGGTAGAAAACTGTCCGCAGACAGTATATTTTATAGATCCATGTTCATAATATGGGATAGATTCACCATCAGTTGTTCTGACTTCTCCGGGATTTATCCAGTCTCCACCTGAAATTGGTACAGAAATAGCAACTCCACTATCCAAGTCTTTTGCTGTTATTGAAGTTGCTTGGAAAGGAAGATTGGAATAGTTGGAAAATGTGATATAGACATATCGGTAATAGTTACCATATTTGATGTTATAACTTAAGTTTATACCGCTGGTTGATGGGTTTGTTGTAGAGCATCCACTTGTAAGAGCTAATAAAATTATTAAGAACAACAAAATTAAGAATGCATTTTTTTTCATTTAGATTTCATTTCCTATGTTTAGCCAAATAA
>JAXGTM010000199.1:0-3612 GCA_040774925.1 Atribacterota bacterium
ATTAATGCTTTACGCTATGAAAAAATGGAAGATTTTAGAAACAGGTTTCGTAAGATGGATGTTCTCCTTATTGATGATATTCAATTTATAGCTGGAAAAGAAAGAACACAGGCAGAATTTTTTCATACTTTTAATGCTCTCTATGACAATATGAAACAGGTTGTATTAACAAGTGATAAATTTCCCGCAGAGATAGAAAATATTGAAGAAAGACTGAGATCCCGGTTTGACTGGGGCCTCATTGCAGATATTCAGCCACCTGACATTGAAACAAAGGTTGCAATATTGAATAAAAAAGCAGAGAGTGACCATATTGCATTACCTCTCGATGTTGCTTTCTTTATTGCTTCACACACTGAAGACAATATCCGTTCCCTCGAAGGTGCTCTAATTCGTATTGGGGCCTTTTCATCTTTAAACAACAGTCCAGTTACAATAGATCTTGTTAAAGAAGTATTAGGTCATATGATTAAAACAAAGAAAAAAGAGATTACGATTGATCTTATCATTAAGGAAGTGTCCTCTTTCTTTAATTTGAAGTCCTCAGAAATACGGTCTTCACGAAGAATAAAATCAATTATACTACCAAGGCAGGTTGCAATATATTTATCTAGAAAATTAACGGATTTTTCACTGGTTAGTATTGGAGAGAAGTTTGGAGGAAAAGACCATGCTACAGTATTACACTCTATTAAAAAAGTTGAAGAAGAGATGAAAATTAAGAAAGAGTTTAAAAATACTGTTGAAAGAATAGAAACAAGGATAAAATCCACATGAATCTACAAAAATATTTCTGTTTTTTCACAATAGGAATTGCATTTTTTTCTTGTTATTTCAAGAAAATTACGAGTTTTCAACATATTAACAGCCCTTATTACGACTAAGAGAGGTATTTATGAATATAATAATAGATAAAAATTCTATTCTTTTACCTATTTCAAAAATTGTTGGAATTACTGAAAAACGTTCATTAATGCCTATTCTTTCTAATATTATGATTGATTTCAAGAAAACAGATACAACAATCTATTCAACTGACCTAGAATTGAGTGCTATAGGGCAAATTGATTTTAAAGCTCCAGAAGAAAGGAAAATTGTTATTCATGGAAGAAAATTTCTCGAAATTTTAAGAGAAATGGATAGTGGAGAAATAATATTACAGGTTGATGAAAATATTCTGACAATTAAACAGAAACAGACTGAAATTGTGCTGAGCCTCCAGGATTCTGAGGAGTTTCCAGAGGTAAAAAAGATAGAAGGAAACGAAGAGTATGTTATAAACGGGGCAGCACTGCTTGAGATGATTGAAAAAGTTAGTTTTGCGATTTCAGTTGATGAAACGAGATATGTTTTAACGGGTATGCATATAAGCAGTAGAGATGGGAATATTATGGTGGTAGGTACTGATGGATTTAGAATGGCATTCTATCAAAAACAGATAGAGGGAATGAGAAATTTTAAGGGAATCACCATACCAAAAAGATCTCTCTTTGAAATTGAAAAGATTATAGATGGAGATGAAAATGTACTCATGATATTAGAAGAAAAACATGTTCAGATAAGTACAAAAAATATTTTGGTTATATCAAGAGTTATAGAGGGAAGTTTTCCAGACTACGAGAATGTAATTCCACAAACAAACGAGAATATTGCAAGGATTGATAAAGAATCATTTATGAAAGGTTTAAAAAAGGTTTCCTCAATTATAGGGCGATCAGAACCTATCAAGATGAATCTTACAGAAGGAAAATTAGAGATGGAATCAGAATCTGATATTGGGAGGGCAAAAGAAATATTAGACATTGATTATAAAGGGGAGGATATAACTCTCAATTTTAATGTTCGATTTGTGATGGATGTTGTATCTCACATTGAAAGCAATATTGTTGTAATGAGTGTGCCAACAACATATGGTGCAGTTCTTTTTAAAGAAGAAAATAATGAAAACTATAAAAATATTGTAATGCCTATCAGGATATAAAATGAAAGAATACGGAGCAGAAAGTATAAAAATATTGGGTGGGCTTGATGCTGTTCGTAAGGTTCCAGCCATGTATATAGGAAACACAGCGCAGGAAGGTCTTCACCATCTGGTTTATGAATTAGTTGATAATAGTGTTGATGAAGCACTGGAGGGATATTGCAGTAGAGTGATGATAACACTCCACAGAGACAACAGTGTAACATGCCAAGATAATGGGCGAGGTATTCCTGTTGCAATGCATAAAGAAGAAAATATGTCAGCCCTTGAGGTGGTTCTTACAAAGCTCCACGCAGGTGGCAAGTTTGATAAAGACAGCTATTTATATTCGGCAGGTTTACATGGAGTAGGCTTATCAGTAGTTAATGCCCTTTCAGAATTTCTTGAAATTGAGGTAAGAAGAGATGGAAAGGTTTACTTTCAGAGATATGAAGGCGGCAATAAAATTACAGAATTGAAAGTTATAGGGGATACGGAAAAAACAGGAACCAAGGTACATTTTAAACCAGATGCAGCTATTTTTGAATCAACAGAATTTAGTTATGAAACAATAGCTCACAGAATGAGGGAAATATCCTTTCTTAATAACGGAATACATATAATTGTTACGGATGAAAAGAAAGGAAGGAAACATGAATTTAAACACGAGGGTGGAATAAAAGCTTTTGTACAATATTTGAATACGAACAAAACTGTGCTTTTCTCTGAGCCAATCCATGTCATAAGTACGAAACAACCCCTTGATTACATAGAGGTTGCCATTCAGTATAATGACGGATATAATGAAAATATTTACAGTTTTGTGAATAATGTAAACACACAAGAAGGCGGTACACACGTCGCCGGTTTTAGAAGTGCCCTTACGAGAAGTATAAATAATTTTATTGCAACAAACATGTCCCAGAAATCCAAGGAAAATATATCCGGGGATGATTTAAGGGAAGGTCTTGTGGCAGTCATCAGTATAAAAATACAGAACCCACAATTTGAAGGACAGACCAAAGCTAAACTGGGAAACAGTGAAATTAAAGGCCTTGTAGAATCTGTTCTCAACGACAAACTAACCGAGTATTTAGAATTAAATCCTGATGTAGCCAAAGCAATTATAAATAAAGCCCTTGAAGCGAAAAGAGCGAGAGAAGCCGCAAAAAAAGCAAAGGAACTGATAAAAAATAAAAGTCTCCTTGAAAGTGGAATATTGCCTGGAAAATTGGCCGATTGCCAGGAAAGTGACCCTAACCTCTGTGAACTTTTTATTGTAGAGGGAGACTCTGCTGGTGGTTCAGCAAAACAGGGAAGAAACCGCAAAATACAAGCAATACTTCCACTCAGGGGAAAAATACTTAATGTCGAAAAATCCAGGCAAGAAAAAATACTGACAAACCAAGAGATTAAGAATGTATATCTGGCCCTGGGTATAAATTCTGACAATATTCACCGCCTTAGATATAATAAGGTTATTATTATGACCGATGCTGATGTAGATGGTTCCCATATACGAACGCTTCTTTTAACCCTTTTTTACAGAAAAATGCCTGAGTTGATAACCAACAACCATCTTTTTATTGCACAACCGCCCCTTTATAAGATTAAACATGGGAGCAAAGAAACATATGCAAAAGATGAGGAGG
>JAXGTM010000200.1:0-3610 GCA_040774925.1 Atribacterota bacterium
TCCCTTATTTCATCGATATTATTGGGGTCGACCAGAATAGCTTCTGTTCCATCTAATTGTTCTTGTACAGAAGCAATATTTGACGACACAATTGGGAGACCACAACCCATCGCTTCGTTAATTGCATTTGACATACCCTCTGCTTGAGTGGGAAGTACAAATATATCAGCAGCGTTGAGTAGATCTGCAATCTGTCCTTTTGAATAAACACCTCTTATTATGACTCTTGGGGATGTTGTCTGCCAATTTCCAGAACCAATAAAGATACCATAAACTTCAGTAATATGTTCGATTGCTTCCAAAACTCTATAAGCTCCTTTCCTTTCATCAAAATGACCAATGAAGCATACGATAAATTTATCCAACGGGAGTTTATACTTTTTTCTTAATTGAACTTTTTCATCCCTTGGATAGAATATTTGGGAGTTAATGGCATTTGGAATAACATGTATTTTTTTTTCTAGTCCCTTATCATACTGAAGGAGGATCTTCTTATTATTTTCCGATACAGATATAATAGCAGAACTATAATTTAGTATCCTAAGACTATGTTTGATTCCATAATAATTAATTAAAAAGTGCAGATAATCATTATTTTCACCAATAGCTATAATCAGCGGCCTTTTTTTATACAAAGAATAATCGTAGCCTAAATATGCAGCAGATAAAAAGTGACAGTATATAAAATCAGGCTCTAACTTTAATCGTTTTGCTTGACATAGAATAAGGTTTGTATTCAACCTAAGTAGAAAATTCTTTTCAATGAATCCGAATTTAAAAAAACCATATACAAAATATCTTGGCGAAAAAACTCTTTTTTTAGAGTTTGCCTCACACAGAACACTTTCACGCTTAAATATTGAAATTGGTTTTATAATATTTATATGATCGAGTCGCTTTTCAAACTCATCCAATAAATTTTTAATAAATATTCCAGAATGCAATTTATCTTTTAGTGGGTAAATCAATGTAAATATTAGTACTTCCTTAAAAGGTTTTTCCATATGGGTACTCGATTATAATTCAAACACTAGTTATTTGCATTCACAAAGGAAATATTTCAAAATCATTATTTCATTTATGAAACGGTTTAATAATTAACTTCATGACAATATTCAGCTTACGTCATTGGTCTTCTGCCAAATTTGATTTTAACAATACACCCAAGGCCGTAAAATGTAGAATGTCACCTGTGGCAAAGCTGGCATTATGGGTAAACGATAATACAATCAGATTGATCATTACCACGCCTGAGTAAAATGGGAGACCTCTAAGCCCAAAGTTCTCATAAATCGATTTTAGACTTACAGAGAGTGATTTGACAATTATTAATAAAATGGCCGACAATCCAAGAATTCCACCTCTAATCCAAGCATTAAGTAAAGCGTTATGAGGTGATACACCGTTATTTATTTCCAAATATTTCTCCAACCCACCTACTATCGGATGAGCCAAACAAAAGTTAAATCCTTTTGAAAATATTTCCATCCGAGATCCCCTTGATATGTCTAATAACCTACTAACATCTTTATAACTATCAAAGAAGAAATTAAAATACAATAATGAAATAAACAAGAGTAAACCAATCCAAACTATAAAAGTAACCTTTCGTCTTTTTAAACTAATTGATGATAGAATTACAGAGAAAATTACAACATAAAATGCAGCCCTTTGCTGAAGGATCAAGCTTGCTAAAACATTCACTAGAATTATTAATATAATAGGATATTTCCTTTTTTCGATATCTAAAAGATAAAATGCAAACGGAATCACCATTACAAGTACATAACCACTATAGGCAGTTCCAACCAATCCTTTTACAACTCCTATTTCATCAAATATTGATAAAGATTGTATAAAAGCTGATTCTTCAATGAAATACAAAATCTTAGCTGTTTCCCAAAAAAAATCTATGTGGAAAAATTGACCAATTATAAAAATACTATTAATGCTTAACACATAGACTATTATTTTTATAATAACATCAATATTTAATGAATTAAGGATGAAAAAGTATAGAATAAACGAAAATATAAAATTTGAAATTAATATTACCTTAAAGAAGGCGAATAAATCTGAATCAGTGAAAATTGTTGAATAAAGATATCCAAAAAGATATAAAAAAAATAGCAGAATGTATGAGTCGAGATGATAAAAATGTTTAGATCTTAAACTATAAAAAAATGCGATAGTAATAACCGGAACACGTATTGAAAAATTGCCAATTAATTTAAAATTTCCAAAATAAATATTTGAGAGAATCATTACACAAATCAAAAATATATAAATCTTAGTTTGATAATTATATATTTTCACCTTTGTCCTCCTTTGGTATATTACATATTGTCTTTATTGAGGAAATAATATTTTCGCCAGGGCCCATTCTCGTTATGAAAAAAACTAAGAAAATTAAACTAAAATAGGTTGTTAGTAATATAAGAATACCTATAAAGGTGAAGCCAACAGATAAATCCAATTTATTTGAGATAAATCTGATTGGCAAAACAACAACTAAGCCTAATAAGCAAATAATTATCGATTCAATAATATTTCTGAAGCTTAGTTTTGAGATCGTTTTAATCTTATAGAGCATAAATGGAGTTACCAATAAAACTGAAGTAAGAACAGCGAGCCCTGCTCCAAATATTCCATAGAATTTTATTAGGGGATATAAAATTATCAACAATACAATTACTTTGGATATTTGAAAAACAAATTCCAATTTAGGATAACCCAATGCTCTCAATAATGGATAAAACGAGAAAACAAACGACTCAATTGAAAAACTAATAATAAGTATTTGAAAAGTTCGAGTTAAGTAAAGCCATTGATTCCCAAGTACTATAAAAACAATTTGTTTCCCAAATATTATAGTAACTGCAATTATTGGCATTATAATTATAAGGACTAAATCGCTTGTGGCTGTAAAGGCTTTCTGTAATTTGCCTCTGTCACTTATAAGTTTTGAATAAAGTGGGAAAGAGATTGTATTTACAATACCTGAAATCTGATTTTGAGGAATCTTCGCCAAGGTTTGTGCCCTATTATAAAAACCAAGGACTTCTGCACTTAGCATATTCCCCACAAAACCAACATCTATATATCCAGCGAGCCAA
This sequence comes from Atribacterota bacterium, assembly GCA_040774925.1. GTDB lineage: Bacteria > Atribacterota > Phoenicimicrobiia > Phoenicimicrobiales > Stramentimicrobiaceae > Stramentimicrobium. Next base: position 3,117 of record JAXGTM010000200.1, read on the forward strand.
TTTGTTATATTTTTGAGCTGCAACCAGCCACCAAACGAATATAGCTCTTTAAATTTTGGGTAATTAAACTCAAATTTTGGTTTATATGGGTAAATAAGATACGAAATAAGGCATCTAATAATATACTCAATTATAATACCTATGATCAGAGCCCAATACGATCTATATAAGAAAGCTAATCCAATTATAATCGGTAAACTAATTACTTTAGGCAGAACATTATAAATAAATATGCGATTCAATCGAATTTCTTTAAGATAACGGACAACTGCTACATTATTAAATCCACTTATTAAAATCACCGAAATCATAATTAAAACCGGAAGTATTGCCTCCTGGCTTTTAAAAATAACCGTGACAATATTGGGGGAAAATATTACTAATAAAAGTGAGGCGAATAATGAAATCAATAAATTTGAAGTCCATGCTGTATTTAAAAAACCGCCTATCTCTCCTTGCTTTTGAATCAATGCAGGACCAAAACCAAGGGCAAA
>JAXGTM010000201.1:0-3559 GCA_040774925.1 Atribacterota bacterium
GTTAAACAACTGAAATTATTCGAAGCAGCTTCAAAATATGAATACAAGAACCAAAATATCAAAATTAAATATCTGGCTAATCATTACTATTTTCCGACCATAATTGCAGAAACTGAAAAGATCGATTATATTAATCATATAATCAATGTTCCTAGCGAAGTAAGATTTATAGAGCAACTAGAGGAATATATTTCCCAGCCAAACAATGTCTTTTCACAATTTGATTGGTGGATGTTCTCAAAGCTTGATCAAACATTAGATGAAGTCAAAATTCCCTATTACAACCAGAAGAAAAATGATATTGCTGATTTTTTTCCGGATTTTATCTTTTGGATGCAAAAAGATAAAAGATATTTAATTGTATTTGTTGACCCAAAAGGGACTGAACACGTGGATGGTTATAGGAAAATTGATGGCTATTCAAAAATTTTTGAAATTGGTGAAAAAAGAAATAGTAAAGATTTTTTTTATGATGGGTTCATTATAAATACAAAATTGTTATTTAAGCCAACACGAGGGATGGCAGATGTTTTAGACAAGTATAAAAAATATTGGTTTGACAACTTTAATGACTTTGCTGTTAAGATTACCTCAAAATAATGATGATATAGTTACAAATTGAAAAATTAATTCAGAAAATAGCAACCCAAAAGTGTAAAATTTGTGTTAGTTTTAAGCATTAAAAAATGCTTTGCCTGCTTCTATTAAAGCGGGGAGCATGTATTTGTGGTTGAATTGAATTATTGGCAACCGGTCAACGACTTCTATCTCCATATGGTTTAAGATATATTCCAGATTATAAAGGCATCGAATAGCACCACGTCCAGAACCTCCAGCACAGGCGATGATTAAACATTTTTTGCCTTTCAGAAAATGATTGTGTTTTGTCTCTGAACGGCGCATACGGTCAAGCAGACATTTTAGATTTTCCGTAATATCATGCCAGTATACCGGTGTAACAATTACAATTTTCTCTGCAGAAACGAAACTTTTATAAATTTCAGCAAAGTCATCGTCCTCTATAATACAACGTCCTTCAGAACGGCAAAGCCCATAACCATCATCACAGGCTAGACAACTATTTATTTTATACTTGTTGAGGTGGATTTCTTTGACCTTTCCACCAGTGGAATTAATTCCTTCTATAACCTTATTTTTTGCTGCAGCTGTTAAGCCATCTTCATTGGGACTTGCCCATACAATTAGAGTATGCAATTCGAACCTCCTCAAATTCTAATTCTTGTTCATCTTTAGAGTAAGAGCGTTTTCACAGTTTGGATTCCCTTTAAATAATATTGCTGAAATCTTTTAATAATTCTCCTCTTAAAACCATAAGCTCATATCTTGTCGTACTACAATTCTAATTACTTCACAAATTTATTGTACCATCATATTATATTATAAACCGTAAGAAATAGAAGTAGAGATTAGCATAGTTATTAGGTTTTTTAAATTAAAAAAAATTTTCATTAAATAAGAATTTTTTAAGTAATTCAATTAAAAAATATTGCCTTGTCGTATTATAATATATTTCAGGTAAACAAAGTAGATATAAAATTTAAGTAAAAACTAAAAAATAAATTTAAATAATAAGAAAGAGTTTTTATGAAAAGAATAATTAAGTTACAGTCTTTTATTGTACTATCTCTGATTATAATTCTGTTTAGTGGTTGTGAAAACATTCTGCCTCCCAATGACATATCGGGAGATAATACTGATATTGAGTGTCCACAAGCTGGTTATATCTATAGAGGAAGTTCTTACAATCCTATTTGGGTTAATGGATTTGGTAAAGGTGAAGGGGACCAATACTTGTTTGATGATTTTATGCAACTGAACGCACACACAACTAGGGCAACAGCTGAGAAAAGCTATGTTATTGATAAACCGATAGACCTCACATGTATCAACAGTATAGTTATTGATTGGGAGAATATTGGGTTTGAGGGTGAAAACAATAAAAGCTATCTAGTCGTGTCAGCATCTTCTAAATATGGCAGGTATGATAACAATGATCAAAAATTAGAGTTCATAAAAACGTTCAAAAGAAGAATTGACACTCTAGATGTAAGTGCTTTAAAAGGCAATTATTATATCAGGGTTCATGCTTTAGAAGATGGATGGAACGGTCAATGCAAGATAAATGTATATAGTATTGAATTAATTCAGTAGTTTAAACAGAAACACATACGAAAAATAGGAAAATAACTGTTAGGTCTATTATATTATAAAACAGAGAAAGTAAGAAGTAAGAAGATTAAAAAAGATATAAGTGAAACAATAAATTCGAGGTCAGACCGTTTTGATTATAATAAATACTATCATTCAAAGTCTGACCCCGGATTGATTTAATCAGTTTTTAGCTGACTATTCTTTTGATTTGGCTCTTTCTTCTGGCATTCCGGACATATTCCTTCAAATATTGCACAATGTCTCTCAACAATATATCCTGTCTTTTCGGCTACTTGTTTATCCATAGCTTCATGGTATGGAAAAGGTATATCGTATACTGAATCACATTTTGTGCATAGAAGATGGTAATGTTTATCCAGTTTTGCTTCAAATCTATCTATATTGGGCAATTTAACCTGCAGAATTTTACCCTGTTGAGCCAAAATTTTGAGATTACGATATACTGTTCCCCGACTTATATGATTATCTACTGCACGAACATCCAGATATATCTCATCTGCACTGGGATGGTCACAGCGTGCTCGCACTGCATCGAGAACCAGCTGGCGTTGTTTTGTGTTTCTCTGCTGCTTCATAATGAGTATTACTCCTGTTATAGAATCACCTGTTTAAATGTTTAAACAGAGCCAGGAAGAGTTGCCTTAATCAAGCCATCATTATCAAGTTTGGAAAGTTCAATTACCTTATCCAAGGATAGCCCGGCTGCTTTGGCAAAACGCTCACCATATTCCTGGTCAGCAAGATAACAATGTGCTGCATGGCGGTATTTTATATTCTCTGTTACACATGCCATATCGTGAGCAGTATTTTCAATCAAAATCTGCTTTTTCTCTTCTGTTAGTATACGCCATAAGTTGCCCCCTGCACGGAAACAATCATCTGTCGGGTCATCTTTGGGGTCATACCTATACATTGCACCTTCCAAATCGAGTGGCGGTTCCATTACTTCGGGCTGGGCGGTCCAGTAACCATAACTGTTGGGGGAATAGGCTGGTGTACCGCCATAGTTTCCATCTACCCGCATGGCTCCATCACGATGGTAATCATTAACTTCGACTCTGGCACGGTTGACTGGAATGAGATTGTGGTTCACACCCAGGCGGTAGCGTTGGGCATCACCATAAGAGAAGAGTCTGCCCTGTAGAAAACGATCAGGGCTAAATCCTATACCGGGTACTACATGGGCGGGAGTAAAGGCTGCCTGTTCAACTTCGGCAAAAAAGTTTTCAGGGTTACGGTTTAATTCAAGAACACCAACTTCAATGAGCGGATATTCTCCATGACGCCAGATCTTGGTAATATCGAAGGGATTTTCATAATGGTTTTTTGCCTGCTCTTCTGTCATAATCTGTACATACATAGTCCA
>JAXGTM010000202.1:0-3544 GCA_040774925.1 Atribacterota bacterium
GCTCATCAATATTCTTATTAAAATTATTTTCTGCATTAGCTACTGCAGATTTAAGAACTTTATAAATCATTTTAGCCGGTCTTTTAGGTGAGAACTGTAAAATTAATAGAGCTGACTCAACTTTTTCTCCTCTTATCTGATCAATCATACGGCGACTTTTCCTTGGTGATATTGGGAGATATTTTCCGATTGATTTAACACCCATAGCACACCTCCTCATTCATATGAAATATTGAATAATTTTTACCTTAATGCTGTTGAACGTTCTGTGTGAGATCCATGTCCCTTAAATCTTCTAGTAGGGGCAAATTCGCCTAATTTATGCCCAACCATATTTTCAGTTATATATACTGGTACGTGCTTTTTACCATCGTGTACCGCAATGGTATGGCCTACCATTAATGGGAATATTGTTGAATCTCTAGACCATGTTTTAATCGGTTCTTTTTTTCTTTTTTTATTTAAATCTCTAATTTTTTTTAAAAGTTTTTCATCAATATAGGGACCTTTTTTAATAGATCTTGACATTTGTAACTATACACCCCTTTTTATTTTGTTCTTCTTTTGATAATAAATCTAGTAGAATCTTTCTTCTTTTTCCGGGTTCTATAACCTTTCGATAATAACCCACTTGGTGAAGAAGGATGTCTTCCTCCAGCAGTTTTACCCTCACCACCACCAAGAGGATGATCAACCGGATTCATTGCGGAACCTCTAACTTTTGGTCTGCGGCCTTTCCATCTATTTTTACCCGCTTTACCTAAATTAATATTTGCATGATTTAGATTACCTACTTGCCCAATGGTGGCGAAACAGTTAATATCTATTAGTCTAACTTCTCCCGATGGTAATTTTACATGTGCGTATTTACCTTCTTTAGCAAGTATTTGAGCACTAGCACCTGCTGACCTTGCTAAAACTGCACCCTGTCCTCTTTTCATTTCAATATTATGTATAAAAGTACCTTCAGGAATATCGGCAAGTTTTTTAGTATTTCCAACACGGATTTCTGCATCAGAACCTGTAATAACACTGTCGCCAACATTTAAATTATGTGGACAAATAATATATCGTTTTTCACCATCAGCATATTTAATTAGGGCAATTCTCGCAGATCTATTCGGATCGTATTCTATCTCGATAATCTTAGCGGGTATATCGCTTTTATTCCTAATAAAATCGATTATTCTATATTTTCTTTTGGCACCCCCACCTCTTCTTCTTACCATGATACTACCAGAATTATTTCTACCAGCTTTTTTACTTATACCAATAGTTAGACTTTTTTCTGGCTTACTGCGGGTAATATCATCAAAGGTGGTAATGGTCATAAATCTTCTTCCAGCAGATGTTGGTTTATATTTTTTAATCTCAGCCACTTTTGTTAGCACCTTCCTTTACAGTAAATATCTAATTAAATATTGTCTAATTCTTTTATAGATTGTCCTTCTTTAACAGTAATAATTGCTTTTTTCCATTGTGATGTTTTTCCAATGTACTTGCCCATACGTCTAGTTTTTGCAGGTACTTTTATAGTATTAATTTTGTCAACTTTTATTTTAAATTTTTCTTCAATTGCTTTTTTAATTTCAGATTTATTAGAGTCTAAAAATACCTTAAATTGATATTTATTTTGTTCTTTATCTTTAACACTCTTTTCTGAAATAATAGGGTGTATTAAAATCGTTTTATTTGTAACTTTCATATAAACACTTCCTCAATTACTTTTAAAGCATCTTTAGTTATGATCAACTTTTCATAGTTTAGAAGGTCATAAGGATTTATCTTGTTAGCTGTAATTACCATACAATTTTTTAAATTATTTACAGCCCTTCTGATAAGAATGTCCTCTTTATCAATTATAATCAAAACATTATTGCTATCTAAATGCAAGTTGTTGAATAAGTTTACAATATTTTTAGTTTTCCCTTCATTAATTTCAAAACTATCAAGAACTATTATATTATTATTTTTAATCTTATCTGATAGAACTGATTTCAAGGCAATAAGGCGCATTTTTTTTGTTACAGAAAAACCATATTTTCTATTTTCGGGTCCAAAAACTACACCTCCCCCAACCCAAAGAGGAGAACGTATTGAACCTACTCGAGCTCTACCAGTACCTTTTTGCTTCCAAGGTTTTCTTCCACCACCACTAACTTCACTTCTATTTTTTACTGAAGCAGTTCCTCTTCTTTTTTCAGAGAGATATCTCTTGACAATTTGGTGAACAACATGTTTATTTATTTTAGCGTTGAATAAATCCTCGCGTAACTTTATTTCACCAATTTTTTCACCTTCTATGGTAAGTACAGTCATTTCCACCATAGTGTCATTCTCCTTCCTGCGTAGAATATGTCCAATGTATTAGGAAACTTTTTCAATTGCTATAAGAGCATTATTAGGACCAGGGACAGCACCTTTTAACAAAATTATATTTCTATCCAGATCAATTTTGACAATTTCAATATTTTTTGTTTTTACTGTCTTATTTCCCATTCTTCCAGGCAATTTTTTACCCTTAAAAACTCTTGCAGCATCAACCGCTCCAATAGAACCGGGAGAGCGATAATAAACTTTTTGGCCATGAGTTTTGGGCCCGCGAGAAAAATTATGTCTTTTAATTGCGCCGGCAAATCCTTTACCTTTGCTTATTCCAATCACGTTAACTTTTTCGCCTTCTTTAAAAAGATCAACTTTTCTTTCGTCTCCAACTTCATATTGATTAACGTCACTAAATTTAAATTCTTTAATGTGCTCACATGGCTTTATATTAATTTTTTTAAAAAAACCGCTTAACGGTTTTTTAGTCTTATTTTTTTTATCAACAGTAATAAAACCTAGCTGAAGTGCTTCATATTTGTCATTTTCTTTAACTCTTTTTTTCAATACAGTACAAGGACCTCCTTGTAGAACCGTAACACCGATCATATCACCATTTTCAAGAAAAATACTGGTCATACCTATCTTCTTCCCTAAGATACCGGCTTTCACTAATCTTCACCTCCAAGTAATTTCTCAATCAAAATTAAATTTATTAATTATATTTATGCTATTAATTAAGACAATTATTTTGAAATTGTTTTAATACACAGTTAATATAATCTATTATTATTCTAATGTTTTTATTTCAATATCAACCCCAGAAGGTAAATCAAGGTGCATCAAAGCTTCTACTGATTTTGCTGAAGGATCAATAATATCGATCATTCTTTTATGTGTTCTCATTTCAAACTGCTCTCTTGATTTTTTATCCACATGAGGTGATCTTAAAACACAATATTTATTTATTTCGGTTGGCAAAGGTATTGGTCCTGAATACTTACCTCCACTTCTTTTTATGGCGTCAATTATTTTTAAAGCAGAATTATCTAGTGTTCTATGGTCATATGCTCTAAGTCTTATTCTAATTTTTTGCATGTAATGTTATTACCTCCTCATTAATTAAAACTTCAGTTATCCCACTATCTCTGTTATAACTCCTGCAGCAACTGTTCTGCCACCTTCTCTGATAGCAAAGCGAACACCTTTTTCCATAGCAATA
>JAXGTM010000203.1:0-3531 GCA_040774925.1 Atribacterota bacterium
AGCTCAGGGAATAGGCAGGGAAGTAGCAGCCAAATTTTCTCTGGAAGGTGCATCTGTAGTCATTGCGGATATTGATAAAGAAAAAGCTAAAAAAACAGCAGAAGAGATTGGACGAAAGTATAATAAATGCCTTCCTATCGGTATTGATGTTACTAATGAATCTGCTGTTAACAGTATGATTGAAAAGGTAATAAGTGAATTCGGAAAGATAGATATTTTGGTAAACAATGCCGGCATTCAGCCACCTAAGCAAGAATTTTTTGAGATCGAAAGCAGTAACTGGGATAGAGTAATAGGGGTAAATCTGAAAAGTGTTTTTCTTTGTAGTAAAGCTGTAACACCTGTATTTATTGAGCAAGGCTTTGGAACAATTGTAAATACAGCCTCTGTGGTTGGTCCAATTCTCTGGGAGGGCAGTTTGTCATATATTGCCTCCAAGGCAGCAGTAGCCCAAATAACAAGAGCAATGGCTTTAGAATTATCAAAATATGGTATCAGGGTAAATGCAGTTGGACCGGGCCATGTGGATACGGAACTTAATAAAGAGACTTTTGCTGTTCCCGGTGTCAGGGAAGGTATGTGTCAGAGTGTTCCTTTGCGGCGTATATCTTTACCGAAGGATCTGGCTGGAGTTTTTGCCTTTTTGGCTTCTGATATGGCTTCCTATATAACAGGGCATATACTCTATGTTGATGCCGGGCTTAGTCAGAACAAATAATTGACACTAAGGAGAGAAAAACCTATGAATATTGATTTTAAGAATAAAGTTGCCATTATCACCGGTGCAGCTCAGGGAATAGGAAAGGAATTTGCCCTAAGTTTTGCTAAGTACGGTGCCAAAGTTGTTATAGCAGATTTAAATGAAAATAAATCAAATGAAACTAAAAATCTGATTTTAGAAGAGGGGGGCGAGTGTAGTTTTATAAAAACTGATATTACAAAAATAGATAGTATCATGAACTTAATTAGCGAAACCCAAAAAATATATGGAGAGAAAATCGATATATTGGCAAATGTTGCAGGAGTTTGTATACAGGAAGATATTTTTGACAGCACTGAAAAAACCTGGGATTTTACAATGGATATCAACCTAAAAGGAATGTTTTTTCTATCCAAAGAGGTCGCCAGAGTAATGGCAAAATTCCGACAGGGCAAAATTATAAACATATCTTCCACTTCAGGTTTTATTACCTCAAGTAGATGTATGATGGCATACGATGTATCAAAGGCTGCTGTAAGAATGCTTACTACCGGTTTAGCGGAATGGCTTGGTCCCTACAATATCAATGTCAACGCTATTGCCCCGGCAACAACAAAAACACAAATGATAACCGATCTTTTTGGAGAAGACCATTTTAAGGGAGAATGGGTTAGAAAGGTATATCCATTAGGAAGGATAGCAGAACCTATCGATATTGCTAATGCAGCAATATTTCTCTGTTCAGATGATGCTAAAGATATTAGCGGACATACCTTATTAGTGGATGGGGGATGTCTGATGGCTTACAGGAATAAATAATCGTTACAATAATCAATATAAAAATAAATTAGAAAATTAGATGGAAGAATTAACAAAGGAGAGGAGTTTAGAATGGCTAATAAATATAAAACACTTTTTTCACCAATAAAGATTGGTAATATGGAGTTGAAAAACAGAATAGTTTTAGCACCTATGTCAGTACATATCACACCACCTGATGGGTCTATCACAGATAGAGAGATTAATTTTTATAGAAGAAGGGCTGAAGGCGGTGCTGGTTTAATCACAATTGGTTCAGTTCTTATAAGGGCTGATGGAAATTTTGGAGGTCAAATATTTATTGATCATGATGGAAGAATTCCAGGGTTAAAAAGAATGGTAGATGCCATTCATAGTGCTGGAGCAAAGATTTCTGCACAGATTCATCATTCCGGACGTGAAACAAATATTGCAACATCGGGCTACCAGCCGGTGTCTGCTTCAGTATATGAACCTGAAACGAAAGAATACGATTTACCCAGAGCACTAACCACGCGTGAAGTTGGCGACTATGTTGAATACTATGCCCAGGGTGTCAGGAGAGCAAAAGAGGCTGGCTTTGATGCAGTTGAGCTTCATGGGGCACATGGCTATCTTATTGCACAGTTTATGTCACCACTTACCAACTTCAGAACAGATCAGTATGGTGGTTCATTCCTTGGCCGTATGAGATTCATCAAGGAGATATTCGAACGCTCCAGAGAGCTGGTAGGTGATGATTTCCCGATTATAGTTAGAATGTCTGGAGATGAACTGACTCCGGGCGGCATTGACATGCATCTGGCCAGAGAGATAGCAGTCTATCTGGAAGGATTAGGTGCTGATGCTATCAGTGTCTCTGCTCATACCTATCCTTATTTCAGGATCGTACCAACTATGTATTACAAACCCGGTGTCAATGTCTACCTGGCAGAAAACGTAAAACAGGTAGTCAATGTTCCCGTTATGACTGCAGGAAGAATAAATACTCCTGAATTAGCAGAAGAGATACTCTCAAGTGGTAAGGCAGATTTAGTCTGTATGGGAAGAATTCTGCTGGCAGATCCTGATTTCCCCAAAAAAGCTCAGGAAGGTAAAACTGATGAGATAATCTACTGTATCGCCTGTAACAAAGGCTGCCATGACCGTAATGCAGAGGACCGTGCAGTTAAATGTACCTTAAATCCTGAAACAGGCAGAGAAGGAACTTTCAAAACAGACATACCTGCTAAAAAGAAGAAGAAGGTGATGGTAGTTGGCGGAGGACCTGCTGGAATAGAAGCAGCCTTAATTGCTACCAAAAGAGGACATGATGCTACACTCTTTGAGAAGAATGAAGAATTAGGCGGCAGAGTCAGACTTGCTGCAGTACCTCCTAACAAAGGTGGCTATCAGGATGCCATAGATTATCTGAAGAGAGAATTAAAGAGACATAAAGTCAAAGTAAAACTCGGTGTAAATGTAGATAAAGATATGGTTTTAAAAGAAAAACCTGATGCCGTAATAATAGCTACAGGTGCAAGTACCATGATACCTAATATCCCCTGTGAAGACAGAAGCTGTCTTATTGACAGTGATGATATACTTTCAGGCAAAAAAGTAGCAGGAGAAAGAGTCATAGTAGTAGGCGGTGGAGCAGTAGGCTCTGAAACTGCACACTATCTTATGAAGACTGCACAACGCAAAGTATTCCTCCTGGAGATGCTGCCGGAGATAGCGGTGGATATGCCTCAGGATGCCAATTTTATTTTCATGGATGAAATCAAAAAAGAACCAGATTTAAAAGTCATCACAAATGCCAGAGTAGTCAATATTGGTAGTGATTCTGTTGTAGTTGAGAAGGCTGATGGGAAAGAAGAAGTGATAGCAGATGTTGACAGTATTGTTATGGCAACAGGTGCAAAACCCAATAATCAGTTAATAGAAGATTTAAAAGATACTAATCTTGATATCTATATAGCAGGTGATGTATGCAGCCCGAGAGATGTAACCAGAGCAATATATGAAGGGGCGAAGGCTGCAGTGGAGATCTA